>NZ_JBHXBG010000080.1:0-25526 GCF_042726755.1 Promicromonospora sp. NPDC060271
CCCCCGACCCCGAGGTACTCGCTGCAGCGCGCCACGACCGGGATGCCTGTGGATAACTCACTCGCCGCTACGGTGAGCGCGTGATCGTCCTGTCCTGCCTGCCCAACGCGCCGTGGCTGCCTCCAGGCGGCCGGGCCGACGTTGTCATCCATGAACCTGACGACCCAGCACCCCGCCCGCTGGGGCTCGTGCGGCTGCTGGTCGCCGACTCGGACGGCCGCATCTTCTGCAGGGCCCGTACCGGTGACAGGCCAGGCTGGGACCTGCCCACCGCGCCTGTACCCGACGGCGGCCCGCAGACCGCCGTCAGCGGGCTCACGACCGCCGTGTTCGGAAAGGTCACGGCGACCGAGCTCGTCGGTTATGTCCGCAACACGGTCCCGGCGGGCACCCGGTACGCCTGGCCGACGCCGGTCGCGCACTTCGCCCTGTACCGAGTCCACGATCACGCCGTACCGGTCCTCGACGGCACATGGCTCGACGACGACACCGCCGCCGAGCATCTGGGCGAACGTCACTGGTGGCCGCTCGTCGCCGTCGACCACGACAACGCCACGGCACTCACCACCGAGCTGAGCACCATCTGGGGTTCGTGGCTGGACGACGTCGAACGCGACCGGGACCGGATCACGAGATCGGCGACGGACGCTCTCGTACTGGGCATGGACAGCCCGGCTCTGCGCGAGCTGGCCGGGCTCGCGCCGGACGTGGTGTCGCCCGATGTCGACCTGCTCGTCCGGCAGGCCGCCGCCGAGCTACACCTGGTGCCCTGCGCCTGAGGTCTGGGTCGGACCTTGATCCAGCAGGTGCTGGCAGGGCCAAATGTTCACCTTCGCAGGGCACCTTGTGGATAACTTTCCTCGGAGCGCTGAGTTATCCACCACATCCACAGGGTTGTCCACATACGCGCAGGTAAAGAGGGTTGTCCGCCATGCCGGAGATGAATTCGGGGTGGACGCGGGATGGATATCGTCGACCCCATGAGCTCCCTCCATTCACCTGGCCGCGGCCGGGACCGCTGGCAGGACACCGCGAGCGCGGCGGGCCTCCTCGCCGACGACGGCACCGTCGCCGCGACGATCTTCGCCGAGATGTCGGCCCTTGCCGTCCGCACCGGCGCGATCAACCTCGGCCAGGGTTTTCCCGACGTCGACGGCCCCGAGTACGTCAAGCAGGCGGCGATCCGGGCGATCGAGGAGGGCCGCAACCAGTACGCGCCGGGCGACGGCGTGCCGGAGCTGCGCCGCGCGATCGCCGACCACCAGAAGCGGCACTACGGGCTGGACGTCGACCCCGGCACCGAGGTGCTCGTGACCACCGGCGCCACGGAGGCCCTTGCCGCCACCATCCTCGCGCTGACCCGAGCCGGCGACGAGGTGCTCACGCTGGAGCCGTTCTACGACTCGCACGCGGCGTCGATCGGCATGTCCGGCGCCACGCACGTGACAGCTCCCCTGGTCCCCGGGCCGGACGGCTTCCGGCTCGACGTCGAGGCGCTCCGTGCGGCCGCCTCCCCCCGCCTGCGGATGATCGTGCTCAACTCCCCGCACAACCCGACCGGGGCGGTGCTCACCAGGGACGAGCTGGCCGCCGTCGCCGCGGTGGCCCGGGAGCACGACGCGATAGTCGTGACGGACGAGGTCTACGAGCACCTCACGTTCGGCGCCGAGCACGTCCCGATCGCCACCCTGCCCGGCATGGCCGAGCGGACGCTGACCATCTCGTCGTCGGGCAAGACGTTCTCGTTCACCGGCTGGAAGATCGGCTGGCTGCACGGGCCCGCCGACCTGGTCACGGCCGTCCGGACGGTCAAGCAGTTCCTCACCTACACGTCCGGCGCGCCGTTCCAGCCCGCCATCGCCGAGGCCCTTGCCGACGACGACACGCCGAGCGCCCTGGCCACGGACCTCGCCGAACGCCGGGACCTCCTCTGCGCGGGACTGGAGACGGCTGGTTTCACGGTGAACCGCCCGGCCGGCACCTACTTCGTGATGGCCGACGCGTCGAACCTGCTCGGTCGCCTCGGGCTGCGCGACGGCGTCGAGCTGTGCCGCCGCCTGCCGGAGCTCGCCGGCGTGGTGGCGATCCCGGCGGCGGCGTTCTGCCGCGCGGGCTCGCCGACGGCGAAGGCGCTCGCCTCGCACGTGCGGTTCACCTTCGTGAAGCGCGACGAGGTGCTGCGCGAGGCGGCGACCCGCCTGGCCGGGCTCGGGGTCCCGCTGAGCTAGCCCCTCAGCCCGCGAGCAGCGAGACCGCGACGGCCAGCATGATCAGCGCGATCACGCCGTCGACCACGCGCCAGGCGCCCGGGCGCTTCAGCACCGGGGCTAGCAGGCGCGCACCGTAGCCGAGGCCGCAGAACCAGAGGATGCTCGACACCATCGCGCCGGCGGTGAAGAGCCAGCGGTCGTCGCCGTAGGTGGCCGCGACCGAGCCCTGCAGCAGCACGGTGTCGAGGTAGACGTGCGGGTTCAGCCAGGTGAGCGCGAGCGTCGTGAGGACCACCGGCCGCAGGCGCCGGCCCGGGCTGTCGCCCAGCGCGCCGTCCTCGGCCGCCGCGAGCGTCGTGTCACCGCGCAGGGCGCGCCACGCGGCCATGGCCCCGTACCCGAGCACGACGGCGGCGCCCAGCCACCGCATCACCTCCACCACCGCGGGCCACCGCTCCACCAGCGGCCCGAACCCCGCACCGCCCGCCGCGTAGAGCACCGCGTCGGACACCGCGCAGATCGCCGCGACGACGGCCACGTGCTCACGACGCAGCCCCTGACGCAGCACGAACGCGTTCTGGGCACCGATGGCGACGATGAGCGAGAGACCGAACCCGAGTCCGGCGAGCAGGGTGAGCATGTCTGCCACGCTAGGCAGCCAGGGCTCGTGAAGGCCAGTTCATGTTTCTCAGGCCGCATAAGCAGAACTGAAGATGCGCCAGACTGGTGGCATGCGATGGGACTCCCGCCAGCTCGAAGCACTGGCCGCCGTGGTGGCCGAAGGTTCGTTCGACGCGGCGGCGCGCGCGCTGCACGTGACGCCGTCCGCCGTCAGCCAGCGCATCCGTGCGCTGGAGAACGCGGCGGGCAGCGTGCTCGTGCGGCGAGCCCGCCCGGTGGTCGCCACTGCGTCGGGCCAGGCCCTGCTTCGCCTCGCCCGCCAGATGGAGCTGCTCGGCGCGGAGGTCGCGGCCGAGCTCGGCGCGGACGACCCGCGCGAGCACCCGGACGCCCAGGAGGCCGACGGCGGCACGCCCGGCCACTTCGTGACCGTGCCCCTCGCCGTCAGCGCCGACTCGCTGGCCACCTGGGTGCTGCCCGCCCTCGCGCAGGTCGACGGGGTCACGTTCGACCTGCACCGCGCTGACGACAGCCGCACCGCGGACCTGCTCCGCGAGGGCGTGGTCATGGCAGCGGTCACCTCCCAGACGGCGCAGGTCCAGGGCTGCCGCAGCACGCCGCTCGGCATCATGCGCTACCGGCCGGCCTGCACGCGCGCCTTCGCGCGGCGCTGGTTTCCCCATGGTCCGACGCCGGAGGCCCTTGCCGCCGCACCGGTGATCGTCTTCGACCGGACGGACGATCTGCAGGACATGTTCCTGCGTGAGCGAGCGCCCGGGGCCAGGCCACCGCGGCACCACGTGCCGAGCACCGTCGAGTACGAGGAGGCGATCTACCTCGGCCTCGGCTGGGGCATGCTGCTGGACACGCCCTCCCTCGGCGGACGTGCCGCCGGTGACGACATCGCGCTGCTGGAACCCGGCACGACGGTCGACGTCCCGCTCCACCTGCAGCAGTGGAAGCTGCGCTCGGCCGTGCTGGACAGGGTCACGGCAGCCTTGCGAAAAGAAGCAACACGGGAGCTGCTACCTGCGTGAAATCTGGACGTACCCCCATCATTAACCGTGATTCAGTCTTCTGCACTTCCGAATCATGAACCGGACATCCCGTGCCGGGCTTCTTACCGTTCAGCCATGCTCTCCGCCCTCGCAGGCATGGCCTTCGGTCTCTCGCTCATCGTCGCCGTCGGTGCGCAGAACATCTTCGTCCTCCGCCAGGGGCTGCGCCGTGAGCACGTAGGACTGGTGGCCGGCATCTGCGCCGTCAGCGACCTCCTGCTCATCTCGGCAGGAGTCGGCGGGCTGGGCTCGATGATCCAGAGCGCGCCGCTCGTCGTCGAGATCGCGCGCTGGGCAGGCGCCGTCGTCGTCCTCGTCTACGGGGGCATGGCCGGGTACCGCGCCGTCAAGGGGCAGCGGGTGGTCATGGGCCGGCACAGTGTCACGCACCGGACGGTGGGTGCCGCCGTCGCCACGACACTCGCCCTGACCTGGCTGAACCCCCACGTGTACCTCGACACCGTCGTGCTCGTGGGCGGGCTCGCCGCGACGCACGGCGACGACCGCTGGTGGTTCGGGCTCGGCGCCTGCGTCGCCAGCACCGCCTGGTTCGTCGCGCTCGGCTACGGCGCGCGCTACCTCGCGCCGCTCCTGGAGAAGCCCGGCGCGTGGCGCGTCCTCGACAGCGTCGTCGCGCTGACCATGGTGGTCGTGGCGGCGTCGCTCGTCCTCGGCGGGGCCTGACGAGCCGTCAGGCGCAGACGCCGTCGAGCAGGACCTCGGGGCTCGGGCTCGGCTTCGGCGTCGCGGGCTTCGTACCGCCGTCGGACGTGCCGGTCTCGGTGCCGTCCCCGCCCGTCCCAGTGTCTCCTCCGCCGCCTCCGGTGCCCTCGCCGGTCTCGCCGGTCCCGGCGTCGCCACCGTCACCCTCCGTGCCGCCACCCGCGCCACCCTCGGCCCCGCCGCCGCTCGGGCTCGGCGAGGCGGACGGCTCCGCGTCGGGCAGCACCACGCTGTCCGGCGGGGTGTCCGACGCCATGCGCTGGAAGATCTCGGCAGCCTCCGGACCCCAGCCGATCCCGCTGGCCGTCCCCTCGGTGGTGTCGTAGACCGGGATCTTCGTCATCACGATGTTGCGCTTCTGGATCTCCCGGAGCGACCACGCGAGGCCGGCGACCTTACCGGGGTCGGCGATGTCCGGGTCGGCGCTCAGCGAGCCGAGCGCGGCGTTGATCAGGCGGAAGGTCTTGGTCGGGTCGGCGAGCGTCTCGGCGGACAGGATCTGCCGCAGGGTGGCGTTGATGAAGGCCTGCTGCCGCTCGATGCGGGTCAGGTCGCTACCCATCTCGAGCCCCATGCCGGTGCCCTTGCGCACCCGGAGGAACTGGATGGCGGTCTTGCCGTCGAGCCGGTTCTCGCCGGCGGGCAGGTCGATCCGCGCCGACCGCGGGTCGCCGTGCAGCGCCTCGGGCAGGCACATCTTGACGCCCCCGAGCGCGTCGACCACGTCGATCACACCGTTCATCTTCACGACCGCGTGATTGGTGACGGTCACGCCGGTGATCGAGTTGACCGTGTTGATCGTGCACGCCGCGGCGTGCTTGAGCGACGTACCACCGCTGCCGACCTCGAACGACGCGTTGAACTTGTCGCGGTACGGCTGGGTCTGGCTGCCGTCCGGCCGCTGGCAGGACGGGATGTCCACGAAGGTGTCGCGTGGCAGCGACACGATCTCGATCCACTTCCGGTCCGCGGCGATGTGCACCAGCATGGTGGTGTCGGACCGCATGCCGCTCACGGTGCCGCCGATGTCGGCGTTGCTCCCGTCGCGGATGTCGGTACCCATGAGCAGCAGGTTCACCGGTTCGTCCTTGAACGGGTCCGACGGGTCCTTCGGCTTGACCTGCTCGGCCACCAGGCCGTCCAGGTCCTGGACCTCGATCTGCGAGATCGCGTTGTGGTACGCCGTGGCAGCAGCGGCAGACCCGAACGCCATCACCCCGACGAGGCTCATCGTGACGCCTCGGAGCACGAACATCTTGCGCCAGCTACGCACGTGCCGGGGCTGGCGTTCGCCCGATCGAGCGTGCCGGGGTACCCCTTGGATAATCTCGCCGACAGGTCGGACTGCCGTCCAGAAGTCACTCGCCACGCCCCAGAGACTATGGCCTCGGTGCAACAATCGTGTAAATAACCCCTGCGCTTCCCAGGCAGGTTCCAGGCCGTCGCAGAGCGTCAGTCGGCGCAGACGCCGGGTAGCAGCGAGGGCGACGGAGACGGGTCCGGCCGGTTCGACGGCGTCGCCGAACCCCCTGAGCCGCCCTTCGAGCCGCCCCCTGAGCTGCCGTCCGAACCGCCTTCCTCGCTCGCGTCCGGTGCGGGCGTCTCGTGCCCCGGCGGCGGTTCGTCCGCGGCCAGGCGCGCCCAGATCGCCGCGGCGTCCTCGGTCCAGACCACCCGGTTGGGATCCGTCGGGGCAGCAACGACGGGCAGCTCCGTGAACACGATGTTGGCCGGGTCGATGTCCCGGATGCTGAAGGCGAGGCCGGCGAGCGCCGCCGGGTCGGCCAGGCTCGGGTCGGCGGAGATCGCGCGAAGCACCGCCCGGATGGTGCGGTAGAGCTGCGGCGAGTTGGTCACGACGTTCTGGTCGAGCACCTGGCGTACCAGCGAGTCGACGAACGCCTGCTGCCGTGCGATCCGGGTGAGGTCGCTGCCCTGCTCCAGGCCGAGTCCCGTGCCGTGACGGGCGCGCAGGAAGCCGATGGCCTCGCGCCCGTCGAGGGTCTGCTCCCCGGCCGGCAGCTCGAAGCGTCCGTACGCCGGGTCCTGCACGAGCGGCTCGGGCAGGCACATGCGCACGCCGCCGAGCGCGTCGACGACGTCGACCACGCCGTCCATCTGCACGACCATGTGGTTGGTGACCGGGACCTCGGTGAGGCTCTGTACCGTGGAGATCGCGCAGGCCGCCGCGTACGTGAGGTCCTCCTCGGCACCGCCGCCGATGGTGAACGCGCTGTTGAACATGCCGTACGAGGCGCCGGACTCGCCGCCGTCGGGCAGCTCGCAGGAGGGGATCTCGACGAGCGAGTCGCGCGGGATGGACACGACCTCGATCCGCGACCGGTCCCCGGAGACGTGGACGAGCATCGTGGTGTCCGACCGCATGCCGCCGTCGCCCGCACCGGCGATCTCCGTGTTCTCGCCGCCGCGCAGGTCGGTGCCGAGCACGAGGATGTTGAGGCTGCGTCCGGTGAACGGGTCGTCGGGGTCCGCGGGCTCCGGCACGTCGACCAGGCCGGAGACGTCGCTGACGCCGATCTCGTCCTTGAGGTCCAGGTAGACGGCCGCGCCGGCGGCGGCCACGAGGGTGACCGTGCCGACGACGAAGAGCGTCACGACTCGCGCGACGCGGTGACTGCGCTGGTTGCTGAGGTGCCGGGGCACATGCGGAGCATAGGCATGTACCCCGGCACGGGGCCCGTTAAGTGGGGTCAGCTCACCGCGGCGACGCCGAGGTCCGGGTTGTCGGTGAAGAAGCCGTCGAGGCCCGCCTTCATGAAGACGCGGATCTCGCCCACGAGGTCGCCGATCCCGTTCGGGTCGGTGGAGGACCGGAACTCGGCGGACATGAACTGGTTCTCCCGCCGGAAGGTCCAGGTGTGCACCTCGAGCCCTGCGCGGTGCGCGTCGCGGATCACGGCGCTCGGGGCGCCGAGCGTGCCGTCCGCCTCGCGCGGGATCAGCACGTTCTTCTCGGCGCCGATACCGTCGGCGTAGGACGCGATCTCCCGCAGCCCGCTCCGGGTGACCATGTCCGCGTAGGTGCGCGGGTCGCCGTCGGCCACGAAGTCGTAGGGCGCGCCGCTGCTGCTGATGAGCTGGCCGAGCGGGACGTCGGTCAGGTCGTCGAGGTCCTGGAGGTTGCCCACCTCGAAGGACTGCACGATCACCGGGGCGTCGGCGCGGTCGAAGCCGTTCCGGCGCAGCTCGCCCACGAGCGGCTCCTCCAGCGAGAGGCCGATCGAGTCGAAGTACGTCGGGTGCTTGGTCTCCGGGTAGACGCCGACGGGCGCGCCGTCGCAGGTGCGGCTGTTACGGGCCAGGTCGAGGACCTCGTCGAGGGTCGGGACGAGGTAGAGCCCGTCGAACGGGACGTTCTGCGGCCGGACCTGCGGCAGGCGCTCCTTGGCGCGCAGGGTGCGCAGCTCGGCGAGCGTGAAGTCCTCGGTGAACCAGCCGGTGATCGAGGTGCCGTCGATGGTCTTGGTGGTGCGTCGGCCGGCGAACTCCGGGTGGGCGGCGACGTCCGTCGTGCCACTGATCTCGTTCTCGTGCCGGGCGACCAGCACGCCGTCCTTCGTGGAGACGACGTCGGGCTCGATGTAGTCCGCGCACTGGTTGATGGCGGTCTCGTACGCGGCGAGCGTGTGCTCCGGCCGGTAGCCGGAGGCCCCGCGGTGTCCGACGACGGTGACACCGTCGTCCGTCACCCGCTTCTTCCGGAGGTCCACCAGGGCCATCTCGGTGTCGTCCGGCGTGCCGGTGACGCGTGCGTCGTTGCCGGGGTAGTTGTTGTCGTTGCCGATCAGGAGCGTGTCCTTGTCGACGAACAGGACGGTCTCGAAGGACTGCACGGGCAGCGCGAACGTGTCGCCGAGGCCGTAGCCCTCGCCCTTGTCGATGCCGCGCGGGTTCGCGATCCGCAGGGCGTCGACCACGAGCTCCTTCCGGACGAAACCGTCGCGGTCCTTGCGGCCCAGGTCGATCTCGTAGACGCGCTTGGTGACCGCCTGGTCACCCTCGAAGTCGTCGCGCTCGATCAGCAGCATGGTGTCGCGGCCGGTCGCGAAGGCGTCACCGATGACGTTCGCCTGCTGGTCGGTCTGGTACGCCCAGCGCTTGCCCGTGTACTCGCCGCGGCGGGTGTCGAACTGGTAGATCCAGCGGCGGCGGACGTCGGCGTCGTTCGCCAGGGCGCCCTCGACCACCGGGTAGAGGTAGCGCCCGCTCGCGGCCATGGCCTCGAAGCCGCGGCTGCTGCCAACGTTCGGCTTCTCGCCGGGCTCCAGGTACGGGTTGCCGGGCGACCTGCCGTCGGGGAACTCGTACGGGGCCTCCAGCAGCGTGCCGTCGGCGTCGAAGTGCAGCAGGAACGGGCCGAACTCCTCGCCCACCCAGAACGTGCCGTCCGCGGCACGGACGAGGGACTCGATGTCGAAGTCGGCTCCGGTCAGCAGCCGGTCCTCGGTGGCCTCGTTGACGATCTCGAAGTCGAGCACGTCGTTGCGGTCGTTGTACTCGACGAAGTCGAGCACCTTGATCTCGCCGGAGCCCTTGCTGCCGGTGTCCCACTGGGGGCGCACGAGGTAGTTGCGCAGCAGGAAGTCGGCGGAGTTGCCCTTGGCGCCGAACCCGTTGTCCGGCTGGGCCCAGAAGGTGCCGTCGTGGTTGTCGACCATCGCGGAGAAGCCGGGGATCACCTGGCCGTCCCACGGGCCCTGCCGTCCGTTGCCCGGCGAGGCGGCGGCGCCCGACGGCGGGCCTTCGGCCAGGTAGTCGGCCGACAGCGTGGCCCGACCGGCGAGGGTGGCGGCGAGGTAGGTGCCACCGTGGTGCTCGGAGCTCGAGCCGGGGCCCTGCTGGGGCGCTGCGACGGCGACGGCCGCGGGGAGCAGCAGCGAGGCGGCCGCGGCGGCGGCCACCGCGCGCGAGGCGCGGATGCGCATGGGTGTACTCATGCGTGCGAGCCAAGACCGCGGAGCCGACGTCCTGGTGAATCCCGCCCGACCTCGGGATGAACACTCAGATCGGAGCGTGCCAGCCGCCCTTGCGGTACGCCGGGGTGGCAGTGGCCAGCACGACGAACGCGGCAAGGCCCGCGCCGAGCATCACCGAGGACATGGCGACGGTGTCGCTGCCGAGCAGACCGACGATCGGCGACACGATGCCGGCCAGCAGCGACTGGATGGCGCCGATCATCGCCGCCGACGTCCCGGCGATCTCGCCGTGCCGGGACATGGCAAGGGCCGACGCGTTGGCCGGGATGAGGCCCTGGAACGCCAGCACCAGCCACAGGGCCACCAGCAGGCCGATCAGGCCGCCGAACTCCGTGATCGCGACCGCGAGCAGGACCAGGGACAGCACGAGCTGCGCCACCAGGGCCGTGCGGAGCAGGCGGATAGGGGCGACCCGCCGCACCAGCGCCGCGTTGACCTGCGCCGAGAGCACCAGGCCGAGCCCGTTGACCGCGAACAGGAGCGAGAACTGCCCGTGCGTCAGGCCGTACCCCTGCTGGAAGACGAAGGGTGAGCCCACCACGTAGCTCAGGAGCGCGCCCATCGCGAGCCCGGGGATGAGCGCCAGCGCCATGAAGTGCTTGTCGCGGAGCAGCGTGCGATAGCCGCGCACCACCGACGACGCGCCGCCCGTGGTGCGGCGGGCCACCGGGTTCGTCTCCGGCATCACGAAGAACACGATCACCGCGAGCGTTGCGCCGATCAGTGCGAGCACCACGAAGATCCAGCGCCACTCGAACGCCTCCAGGACGATCGAGCCCAGCGACGGCGCGAGCATCGGGGCCACGCCGATCACGAGCATGAGGCGCGACAGGATGCGGGCGGCCTCCGCCCCCACGAAGCGGTCCCGCACGGTGGCCATGGCGGCGACGCTCGCCGCCGAGTTGAAGAAGCCCTGCGCCAGGCGCAGCCCGATGAGCAGGTGGATGTCGTCCACGACGGCGCAGGCCAGCGAGACCAGGACGTGCATGCCGAGGCCGATCATCAGCGGCAGGCGACGGCCGAAGCGGTCGGTCAGCGGGCCGATGACAAGCTGGCCGAGCGCACCACCGACGAGCATGCAGGAGACGGTGAGCTGGGCGAGCGCGTCGGAGGTGCCGAGGTCGGAGGCGACCTGCGGCAGCGCGGGGAGGTACATGTCGACGGTGAGGGCGGGCAGGCACGCCAGCGCGCCGAGCATGATCACCCACTTGAGGGCCGATCGAGACGACGCAGCGCGTGCGGGCATGACTGAGGGCACGCTCGACGGCGCTTCGGATGGCATGACTCCACTCTATCGAATCGATACGACCGTGAACAGAGTGATCTCGATCTCCTGCCTCGCGCGGGCGGCGCGCACCGGGCCCGCGAGTGTCAGTGGCTCAGGGCATGCTGGTCCCATGTGCGGACGCTTCGCCTCTTTCACGGACACCCAGGACCTCGCCGACGAGCTCGCGATCGCCGAGCTCGCCGAGGACGCGCGGCTCCTGCCGCCGTCCTGGAACGTCGCGCCCACCGACCCGGTGCGGATCGTGGTCGAGCGCGCCCCGAAGGGGTCGGCGGAGGTGACGCGGTCGATGCGGCTGGCCCGCTGGGGGCTCGTGCCGTCCTGGGCCAAGGATCCCGGCGTCGGCGCCCGCATGATCAATGCACGGTCCGAGTCCCTGCTCGACAAGCCGGCGTTCGCCAAGCCGTTCGCGGCTCGGCGCTGCCTCGTGCTCGCCGACGGCTACTACGAGTGGCGCAAGCTGGTGTCGCTCACGGCGCCCGGCTCGAAGAAGGTCCCGAAGCAGCCGTACTGGATCCATCCCGCGGACGCCGGCGTCGCCGCTTTCGCCGGCCTGTACGAGTTCTGGCGCAACCCCGCAGCGAGCGAGACCGACCCGGACCGCTGGTTGGTATCGACCACCGTCGTGACCCGGCCGGCCTCGGACGCCATGGCGGCGATCCACGACCGCATGCCGCTCGTGCTGCCGCAGGACGCCTGGGACACGTGGCTCGACCCTGCCGTCCGCGATGCGTCCGAGCTGTTGCAGATCGGCGCCCCGCCCCTGACGGCGCGGCCGGTGGGTGACGCCGTCGGGAAGGTGCAGAACAACGGACCGTCGCTGATCGGGGCGGACCCGGAGCCGAAAGACCCGGAGCCGGTGGAAATTTGACCCTGGTTGACAGCGAACCGTTGCTTATACGCAACTCCGGTGGCGGACATGTAGATGTCTCTACAGGCTTGACTTGTGACAATCATCGAGGACGACCCCGAGCCCGAGGGCTACCGGGCGTTCATCACGGGCCTCAAGCAGCGGGTCCGCAGCACACAGTTCCGCATGGTCCGTGCGGCCAACACCGAACTCCTCCGGCTCTACTGGAGCGTTGGCCATGACATCCTGACCCGACAGCGTGACCAGGGATGGGGCACCAAGGTCGTGGACCGGATCTCGGCCGACCTACGGCACGAGTTTCCTGGTCAGCGCGGGTGGTCGCGGTCAAGCCTGAAGAACATGCGTCGCTTCGCCGAAGCGTGGTCTGAGGAGGCAATTGGCCAACAAGCTGTTGGCCAATTGCCCTGGGGACACATCGTCACCCTGCTCGAGCGACTGAACAGCAGAGTTGATCGTGATTGGTACGCGGCCCGGGCGGCCGAGAACGGCTGGACCCGGGCCTCGCTCGAGCACGAGATCAAGGTGTGTCTGAAGGACCGCATCGGCACGGCTCCGTCCAACTTTGCGGCAACGCTGGACCCCGCCGACTCCGCGCTCGCCCAGCGGGTCGTCAAGGACACGTACGTCTTCGGACACCTTGATATCCGTCAGCACGTCGTCGAGCGAGACCGCGAACAGGCGCTCATGGCTCGGATCGAGCTGACCCTCGTCGAGCTCGGCCGAGGACTCGCCTTCGCCGGACGGCAGGTTCGCTTCGACGTCGCCGGCGACGAGTTCTTCATCGACCTGCTCTTCTTCCACATCGAACAGTTGCGGTATGTCGTGATCGAGCTCAAGGCTGGCAAGTTCAGCCCCGCCCACCTAGGTCAGCTCGGCTTCTATGTCCAGCTCGTCGAGACCAGGCTCAAGAAGCCGGGCCACGAGAAGACAGTTGGCATCCTGCTCTGCGCCGAACGCAATGACGAGACCGTGGCGCTCTCGTTGTCCACGTCGGCCACGCCAACTGCCGTGGCGCTCTACGACGGTCTGACGCCCGAGGAGCAGGCTGCCCTGCCGAGCGCGGCAGAGCTCGAGGCCGTCGTCAGGGACGAAATCCGCGCCTTCGAACGCGCGCAGTTGGAGAGTCCGGACGAGGACGCGGCGGACCATTTCGCCTGATCCCACGGTACCGCGGCCATAGTTTGTCAGAAGTGATGGGTCTTTGACCTGGAGTGGCTCGATCCGCGCCCCGGCAGCACCTCGTCGAGCGTCCGGATCCGGTCCGCGACCTCCGGGTACCGGTCGTGCCGGTCCAGCAGCACCGCGCCCATCCCGGCGTCGAGCGGACCCTGGAAGTCCTTCTCGACGTCGTTGCCCACCATCAGCACGTCACCCGGCGCGACGCCGAGGACCGCGCACGTCGCGGCGTAGGCGCGGGGGTCGGGTTTGCCGGCCGGCAGGTCGTCCGACGCGACGACGACGTCGAGGTGCTCCGCCAGCCCCGTCCGGTCGAGCTTGTGCCGCTGGTGGGCCGAGTCACCGTTGGTGAGCAGCGCGACGACGAGGCCTGCGTCGCGCACCCGGCGCAGGGCGGGCACGGCGTCGTCGAACGCGGTCCAGGCGCGCTCGTAGCGGGACAGGTATCCCGAGAAGAGCTCGTCCGCCTCGGCGTCGGTGGCGTCGGCGCCCAGGAACTCGCGCACCCGGACACGCCGCTGGTCCTGGAAGGTGATCTCGCGGCGCTGGTAGCGCGCGTACGCCTCCTCGGCGACGGCGAGCCACGCGGTCGCCAGCTCGTCCATGTCGTCGAGGCCCAGCCCCAGCTCAGGGAGCCAGTCCAGGAGCGCCGCGCGCGATGCGCCCTCCTGGTCCACGAGCGTGTCGTCGAGATCGAAGAGAACGACTTTCAGCACGTCCGCATCGTGTCACACGGTTACGCCGCACCGGGGTCGTGGGTTTGTACTGGGCTAATTTCCGATTAGGTTGCTGTGCCGAACGGAACCCACTGGACGGTGCGGGCGCAGGGCGCCGGCTCCGCCTCTGACGGACCTGGAGTCATGACTACAACCACCGCCACGCATTCCGCCGCCGCGCCACCCGCCGGACCTTCCCCGGAGGCGACCCAGGAGAGGCGCGACACCGGGCCTCGAGACTCCGTCGGGACCGTGACCAGGCGTTTTCTGCCGGAGGTCCAGGCGCTCCGCGCCCTGGCGGTCGCGCTGGTCGTGATCTACCACCTCCGGCCGGACGTCCTCCCTGGCGGATACATCGGCGTCGACGTCTTCTTCGTCATCTCCGGATTCCTCATCACGGGGCACATGCTCCGCGAGGTCCGGGCGACGGGACGACTCCGCCTCGGCCATTTCTGGGCCAACCGGGCGCGCCGGATCCTGCCCGCGAGCCTCCTGGTCGTGGCGGTGGTGCTGCTGACCACACCGATCTTCATGCCCATCACCGACTGGGCCGAGATCAGCCGTCAGGGGCTCGCCTCGGTGCTCTACGTGCAGAACTGGGCGCTGGTGGGCAACGCCGTCGACTACCTGGCGTCCGACACCGCGGCCACGCCGTTCCAGCACTTCTGGTCCCTGGCCGTGGAGGAGCAGTTCTACATCTTGTGGCCGCTGGTCGTGCTGGCCGCCGGCGTCGTTGCGCACCGGTCGCGCCGTGGCCCGCGCGCCCTGACGGCGGCCCTGCTGGTCGCGTTCGGCGTGCTCGTCGCCGCCTCCTTCGCGTGGAACCTCATCACCGTCGCCAACGAGGACCCCGCCGCCTACTTCGCCACCACGACGCGCCTGTGGGAGCTCGGCGCCGGTGGCCTGCTGGCCGTCACGATCCGCTACACGGACCGGTTCCGGCTCGCGCGATCGGCGCTCGCCCTCGCCGGGTTCGGCGCGATCGCGGTGGGTGCCCTGGCCCTGACGGCCGGGACGCCGTTCCCCGGCACCGCGGCGCTCCTTCCCGTGCTCGGCACGGTCGCCGTGATCGCCGCCGGCCGCACGTCGGGTCTCGGGTCGCTGTCCTGGATCGTGGACCGCGCTCCGGTGCAGTGGCTCGGGAACGTGTCGTACTCCCTCTACCTGTGGCACTTCCCCGCCATCGTGTGGTTCACCGAGTACGCGGGCGGTGAGCCCACCAAGCTGGAGAGCCTCGGCCTCCTCGCCCTGATGCTCGTCGTGGCCCACGCGAGCTACACGTACGTCGAGCAGCCGCTGCGGTCCACCGCCTGGCTGAAGAACCATGACCCGCGCTCGCTGGGCCTCGCCGCCACGACGATGGCACTCGCCTGCGCCCTCACGCTGGTCCCCACGCTGCGCGCGGCGAGCGTCGAACGCGAGTGGGACGCACTCGCCGACACGATCGACGTGTCGACCGAGCTGGGCGGCAGCTACGGCGCGGCCGCCGCGGCGGACGGCACGATCGACGTGCTCACAGGCGGCTCCACCGCCATCCGGCCCAACCCGATCAACGCGGAGGACGACACCGAGATAGCCCTCCGGTCCCCCTGCGAGGAGTCGGAGCTCAGCACCGAGTCCAGCCAGGTCTGCGAGTACGGCGACCCGACGTCGGACACCGTCGTCGCGCTGATCGGTGACTCCCACGCCAGGATGCTCTCCACGCCGCTCGTGAACCTCGCCGAGGAGCGCGGCTGGCGCCTTCTCGGCTTCTACCACAACTCGTGCCCCTTCTCCTACGAGGAGCGTGACCTGAGGGCGCGCACGTGCGAGCTGCTCAACGAGAGGACGATGGAACAGCTCGCGGAGGTCCGGCCCGACGCGGTGGTCACCTCGTACCTGGGCGAGAGCGAGTTCCGGGACACGGACACGGGCATGGAGCCCGGCGTCAAGGGCTTCGCCAACATCTGGAACGACGTGCACGACCTCGGGGCCCGCGTCTACGTGGTGAAGGCGGTGCCAGAGGCCAGGGAGAAGGCCCAGGCCTGCGTGGCGCGGAACTACGACGATCCCGAGCAGTGCGCGATCGACCGCGAGGACGCGCTGGTCAACCGCGATCTCGTCGACAAGGCCGCCGCGCGCGCACCGTACGCCCACGTGATCGACCTCACCGACTTCTTCTGCGGGCCGGAGAAGTGCGAGCAGGTCGTCGGCAACGTGCTCGTCTACCGCGACACCAGCCACATCACCGACTCGTTCGCCCTGAGCCTCCAGCCCTACCTGGCGCAGGCGATTCCCGCACAGTTCCCCTGAGCCGGCCCGCCGCCCGTCCCGCCCCTCCCTCCTGCCGGGTGGGAGCGGGCGGGACGGGTGGTCCATGGCACTCCACAGGCGATGTCCCGGTGGGTGAACTGGACCCGCCGGGGCAACGTTTCCGCAGGCCCGAGCGTCCACAGGTGTGACAGGTTCCTCTGTCCTCACCCCTGGGGGATTCATGACCGCTCGCAGTTTGTCCCGCCCATCGCCTCGCCTGCTCACGATGGGCGTCGCCGCGACCCTCGCGCTCGGGCTGCTCGGAGAGGGAGCCGCGGCCCATGTCGTGTCCGCCTCCGCAGCCACGCCGCCGGCCGGTGCCGCGGTGACGACCACCACCGACTCCACCGAGACGGCCCCGTCGTCCGCCCAGCGTGGCCTCCGCATCGTGCCGACGGGCGACACCGTCCAGGGCTACGCGTTCGACGGCTTCGTGTACGTCGACTCGCAGGTCTGGCTGGGCGCCTACGGCGAGAGCCACGAGTTCCTGGCCAAGCGCACCACGGCGTCGGCCCCCGCGACGCTCACCAGGACGGTGATCCGCGGCAACAAGCGCACCACCACGAAGGTGCCCGCCGCGCTCGTCGACGGGCTCGACGGGCTCAAGAACGGCCTCACGGTCAAGATCGCCACGCCCAACGGCAAGGTCCTGCTCGAGGAGACCCGCAGCCTCTGCCCCGGCGGGTGGGACCGCCAGCGCATCCAGCCGACCGGTCGCACCGAGCCGGTCTACCCGTCGCTCTGCGGCGGTAGCTGGTTCACGAAGTCGACGGTCTTCGGGATCGAGGAGGGCTGGGCGGCTCGGCTCGACGCCTTCTTCCAGGTGCAGACCAAGCGCACGGACCTCGTGATGACCACCACCGTCAACGACAAGGTCGCGAACTTCCTCGGCCTGCCCGCCAAGGGCCGTTCGGTGACGCAGAAGCTGAAGATCGTCGACGAGTGCAGCGAGTGGGGCTGCGAGGGTGTGGCGGACCAGCTCCTGGGCGAGCCGGAAGAGGGCTTCAGCACCCTCGTGGGGCAGGACGCGCAGTCCACCCGGGCCGAGAGCCTGCGCGCCCAGGGTGGCGCCCACACGGGCCACGCCGAGTCCTCGGACACCGGCCGCCCCGTGAACCTCTTCACCCTGGACAGCAGCCCGGCGCACGGCGGCGACCACCCGTCGCTCGGCCAGGCCGGGACCACACCGTCCACGAAGAAGCCCGCCAAGGACAGCCTCCCCGACCTCGTCTCCGTACCGGCGTGGCAGATCGGCAACGAGGTGGACGAGGCGGGTGTCGACCGGCTCACCTTCAACGCCCACGAGTGGAACGCGGGCCCCGGCCCTCTGGTCGTCGAGGGCTACCGCCGCGGCTCGGCCGAGGTCATGGACGCGTACCAGATGTTCTACCGGGACGGTAAGGAGGTCGGCAGCACGAAGACCGGCACCATGGAGTACCACGAGGCACCCGAGCACGACCACTGGCACTTCCTCGACTTCGCGAGCTACGAGCTCGTGACCCCGAAGGGCAAGCTGGTGACGACCAGCGGCAAGCAGTCGTGGTGCCTGGTGCCGACCAACGCCGTGGACCTGTCCGTGCCGGGTGCCGTCTGGCGTCCCGAGGCGACCGGCCTCGACAGCGCCTGCGGCGAACGGTCCGCCCTGTGGCTGCGCGAGGTCCTGCCCGTCGGCTGGGGTGACACCTACAACCAGAGCCAGACACAGGCGTTCGACCTGACCGGTGTGCGCAACGGGACCTACCAGATCAAGATCACCGTGAACCCGAACGGCAACCTGCACGAGCGGACGACGTCGAACAACGTCAGCTACCGGACCGTCATCCTCGGTGGCAAGCCCGGCGCGCGGACCGTGAAGGTCCCGCCGTACGAGGGCGTCGACACGGAGGTCCCCGAGGTGGTGGAGGACTGACCCCGCCGACATCAGCACACCGCTGACCGGCGGCGGTGCGTAGGCTGCGCCCCATGAGCGCCAGCACCGCGCAGTCGACGGTCCCGTCCGGGAGCCACATCACCTGCAGCATCTCGGACGGGATCGCCGACGTCCGCCTCGACCGGCCCGACAAGCTCAACGCGCTGTCGCTCGACATGCTCGGCGAGCTCAGGGCGACCGCGCGCAGGCTCGGGCGGACGCCGGGGCTGCGCGCGGTGGTCGTCTCCGGCAACGGCCGCTCGTTCTGCGCGGGGCTCGACCTCGGCGCAGCGGCCCGGAATCCGGCGGCGGTGGTGCGAGCCTTCGTGCCGACGCCCCGCGGCACCAACCTGTTCCAGGAGGCCTGCTGGGCGTGGCGGCGTCTGCCCGTTCCGGTGCTCGCCGCCGTGCACGGCCACGTGCTCGGGGCGGGCGTGCAGATCGCCCTCGCCGCCGACCTGCGCCTCACGACCCCGGACGCCCGCTGGTGCGTCAAGGAGGTCGAGCGTGGCCTCGTCCCCGACATGTCGGGGATCCGCGCGCTGACGCAGCTCGTCGGCATCGAGACGGCGAAGCGCCTCACCTTCACCGCCGAGGAGTTCACGGGGGCGGACGCCGGCCGGCTCGGCCTGGCCGGGACCGTCACCGACACGCCGCTGGACGAGGCCTTCGCGCTGGCCGGCCGGATCGCCGAGCGGCGCCTCGAGGCCGTCGCGGCCGCCAAGCGGCTGTTCGACCGCCGCTGGTCGTCGGGCGACCGGCGCACGTTCGCCGCCGAGCGGTGGGCGCAGCTCAGACTGCTGCCGGGCGCGATGAAGGCGCTCCAGAAGTCCCGCTGACGTGTCAGACACACAGATCACCCGGGTGACCTGTGTGTCTGACAGGTCAGCCGCGGTAGGCGCGTTGGAGACGCACCGGGACCAGCGGGCCGATGCCGGGGACGTCACGCTCCGGCTGCTCGGTGAGCGCGAAGCGCGAGCTCGTCGCGAGCAGCGCCGCGGTGTCCTTGTCGACCAGGACGGTCGAGGGGTCGGACTGCTCGGTCAGGCGCGAGGCAAGGTTGACGGTCGGGCCGAAGATGTCGCCGAACCGGGACAGCACGCGGCCCCAGACGAGCCCGACGCGTACCGGGATCTCCGGGTCGCCCGGGGCGGCGGTGCCGAGCGCCACACCTGAGGTCTCGGCCAGGCCGAGGGCCACCTCCGCGCCGGTGGAGATGTCGTCGGTCACGAAGAGGACCGCGTCGCCGATGGTCTTCACCACGCGGCCGCCCGCGTTGACGATGACGTCGCGCGCGCCCGCCTCGAACCGCTGCACGAACTCCGCCAGCTCCTCCGAGCCCAGGCCGGCGGTGCGCTTCGTGAACGACACGATGTCCGCGAAGCCGACGGCGCGCAGCAGCGGAAGCTGGTGGGAGTCGCCGCGGTCGTCCGAGTGCGCGCCCGCGAACTCGATGGCCATGCGCCCGGTGAGCGCCGCGAGCTGACGCCGCCACGCGTGCTCGAGCTGCCCCTGCAGCATCTCCGTCATCTCCGGGAGCTTGTCCAGGGCGAGCAGGCGGGCCGAGGTCTCGTCCAGCTCGTAGCGCCGCGCGAGGTGCTCCACGAGCGCCTCGACCTGCCACAACGCCAGCCGGTCAGCCGTGTGGCCGACGGACCGGATGAAGGTCATCTGGGCGCGCTCGTCCATCTGTTCTTCGTCGAACAGGACCGCCGCGTCCTTGAGCGCCTCGACGTCGGCGTCGGTGAACCACGTCTCGGTCGGGTGCGTAACAGGCAGGCCGATCCAGCGCCAGTACCGGGTGACGAACTGCTTGTCGAGCCCCGTCAGCTCCAACACCTGCGACAGCGTGTACCGGCGGGCGCCGCCGAGCAGCGTCTCGTCGAGCCGGGCCGCTGTGTCAGCACCCGGTGCGTCGTGGTGGGTGTGCGAGGTTTCGGAATTGTGGAGCACGTCACCACTGTAGGCGTGCGGGCCCCATGCACCCGCATGGATCCGCGGGAGGGGCGGCCGAGGACGTCAGCCGACGAGCGTCAGCACGAGCGGGATACCCATGAGCACGAGCAGCATCCCGACGACGGCCACCACGTTCCACAGGCCCAGCCGCACCCCGCGCACGCCGTCGTCGCGGGAGAGCAGGACCCAGACGACCAGCAGCCAGGCGATACCGGCCGCGACCAGGCCCGCCGTCGGTGTCCCGTCGGTCTGGACGATGCCCCGGTCCAGTCGGACCGTGCTGATCAGGTACACCGCGACGACGGCCGCCGCACAGACGATCGCCTTGGCCACCCCGACCGTGGCTCGACCTGCCTCCATGGCGTCTCCTGCCGTCGCACGCCCGATCCTTGCCTGCCATCGCTTCGGCGGACATTACCGGAGGCAGTAGGGCACGCGGCAGGGATTGCCGCCCACTTCACCCCGCCTGACCGGCCAGTTCACCCCCACGGTCACCGCAGGTGCCAGATGTCGCCTGCCGTGACCGTGCGCTCCTCGCCGGACTCCGTGCGGACCACCAGCGCCCCGGAGCGGTCCAGACCGACCGCCTCGCCCGCCACCGTGCCGGCTCCCCCGGCGAGCTCGGCACGGACGCGGGTGCCGAGCGTCGCGGACACCGCCGTGTACTCGTCCAGCAGGCCGGCCGCCGCGGCGTCGCCACCCGCCTGCTCCCACCGCCGGACGACGGCGTGCACCTCGCCCAGCAGCCGCACGAGCACGTCGGTCCGGTCGGGCCGCGGGTAACCAGCGAGCGCCAGCGACGTCGCCGTCGGCACGGGCAGCTCCTCCGCGGACTGCGAGACGTTGAGACCGATCCCGAGCACGACGGCGGGGGCCTGCGGTCCCTGCGCGCCCTGCGCCTCCGGGACCACCTGGGCGAGGATGCCGGCGACCTTGCGGTAGAGCCCCAGCCCGGCGATCGTGTCGACGGCGGGCAGCAGCACGTCGTTGGGCCACTTGACGGCGGCGGTGACCCCGCCGTCGGACACCGCGCGCACCACCGCGAGGCCTGCGAGCAGCGGGAGCCAGCCCAGCGCCTCCGCGGGGACCTGCGGGCGCAGCAGCACGGACACGGTGAGGCCTGCGCGTGCGGGCGTCTCCCAGGACCGTCCGGCGCGTCCCTTGCCCGCGGTCTGGTGCTCGGCGACGAGGGCGGACGGCGCCGGCCAGCCGGCCGGGTCGGACCGCACCGCCGTGACGAGCTCGGCGTTGGTGGAAGGAGAGGTCTCGACGACCTCGACCCTCGCGAACCCCGGGACTGTCAGCTTGTCGCGGTACAGAGACTGGCGCATCCCTCCATACTCTCCCCTCGCCTCCGAACGTGCCCTTGGAGGAAACCCACAACGCAGCGGCATGACCCGCTGGATGCTCACGCATCGAGCGGGAGGCATCCGACAACTAGTCTCGAACTGTGAATGACGCCATCACCACCCTCGCCGGCACGCGCGCCAAGCTCGACGACCTCGACGCCCGCCGGGCAGCTGCCATCGACGTCCCGGAGCAGACGGCCCAGGAGAAGCAGCACAAGCGGGGCAAGAAGACCGCCCGCGAGCGCATCGAGGCGCTGCTGGACGAGGGCAGCTTCACCGAGCTGGACGCGCTCGCCAAGCACCGCAGCCGCAACTTCGGTCTGGAGAAGAAGCGCATCGCGGGCGACGGCGTGGTGACCGGCTACGGCACCATCGACGGCCGCCAGGTGTGCATCTACTCCCAGGACTTCACGGTGTTCGGCGGGAGCCTCGGTGAGGTGCACGGCCAGAAGATCACGAAGGTCCAGGACCTCGCGCTGCGCACCGGTGTGCCGCTCATCGGCATCAGCGACGGCGGCGGCGCCCGCATCCAGGAGGGTGTCGCGGCCCTGACGCAGTTCGCGGAGATGTTCCGGCGCAACGTCGCGGCGTCGGGCGTGATCCCGCAGATCTCCCTGATCCTCGGCCCGAGCGCGGGCGGCGCGGTGTACTCCCCCGCGCTGACCGACTTCATCGTGATGGCCGACCAGACGTCGAACATGTTCATCACCGGCCCGGACGTGATCCGCACGGTGACGGGCGAGGACGTCGACTTCGAGACCCTGGGCGGCGCCCGGACGCACAACTCGAAGTCGGGCGTCGCGCACTACATGGGCAGCGACGAGGACGACGCCATCGACTACGTGCGTCACCTGATCAGTTACCTGCCGCAGAACAACCTGTCCGACGCGCCGGCGTTCCCGCCGGAGGACGACGCGCCGCTGGAGGTCACCGCCGACGACGAGGCGCTCGACGAGCTGATCCCGGACAGCGACAACCAGCCGTACGACATGCGCACGGCCATCGAGGCGGTCCTGGACCCGGAGTCGTTCCTCGAGGTGCAGCCCATGTTCGCGACCAACGTGCTGGTCGGGTTCGGGCACGTGGAGGGCCAGTCGGTCGGCATCATCGCCAACCAGCCGCAGTCCATGGCGGGCACGCTCGACATCGACGCCGCCGAGAAGGCCGCGCGGTTCGTGCGGACCTGCGACGCGTTCAACATCCCCGTGCTGACGTTCGTGGACGTGCCGGGCTTCCTGCCCGGCGTGGGGCAGGAGCACCAGGGCATCATCCGCCGCGGCGCCAAGCTGATCTACGCGTACGCCGAGGCCACGGTGCCGCTGGTCACGATCATCACGCGCAAGGCGTACGGCGGCGCCTACATCGTCATGGGTTCCAAGCAGCTCGGCGCAGACGTGAACCTCGCCTGGCCGACCGCCCAGATCGCCGTCATGGGCGCGAGCGGCGCCGTGAACATCCTGCAGCGCGGCGCGCTGAAGGCGGTCCAGGAGGCGGGCGGTGACGTCGAGGCCGAGCGCGCGCGGCTGACCGCCGAGTACGAGGACGCCATCGTCAACCCGTGGGACGCCGCCGAACGCGGGTACGTCGACGCGGTCATCCGCCCGTCCGAGACCCGCGTCCAGGTGGTGCGCGCGCTGCGCGCGCTGCGGACCAAGCGATCTACGCTTCCTCCGAAGAAGCACGGCAACATCCCGCTCTGACCCGGAGGAACTACATGAGTCACGAGGACGCCACCCACGGCCCGGCGCCGATGGGCCGCGTCGACACGGAGCCGATGCACCGTGCCGTCGACGCGCTGGCGGCTGCGCTGCACGACTACGTGGGGACGGCTGTTGGCGTGCGCGCCGAGTTCGGCGCCGCGGAGGCGGACGAGGACCCGCGGGTGCTTGCCCTCGAGGCGAAGGTGGGGCACCTGAACGCCGCCCTGTTCGACATACTGCACGGCTCGCTCGGCATGCACCCGGACCTCACGTCGTCGGTGTGGGAGCCGGAGGACGGCGCCGACCCCGACGAGATCATCGAGTCCGAGCTGCCCGAGGGCGGTGAGTCGTTCTACCTCGGTTTCGTCGTCGCGGCGCGCGGCGGCGACGCCTCGCTGGACGGCGTGATCGACCTGCTCGACGCGGCCGGCGAGTCCGTCGCGACGCACCTCACCGAGGGCGGCTACGACATCGCCGAGTGGGCCGCCTCGCGCGGCGAGGCCCCCGGTTTCGGTTTCTACGAGGAGGACGACGAGTGAGCCCCGAGGTACGTGTTGTCCGCGGCGAGCCCGACGA
The DNA here is from genome assembly GCF_042726755.1 of Promicromonospora sp. NPDC060271. Taxonomy (NCBI): domain Bacteria; kingdom Bacillati; phylum Actinomycetota; class Actinomycetes; order Micrococcales; family Promicromonosporaceae; genus Promicromonospora; species Promicromonospora sp. NPDC060271. The sequence goes on from NZ_JBHXBG010000080.1 coordinate 23,440, forward strand.
CGTCGAGGTGGCCGCCCTGGTCGCGGGCCTCGCCGCGGTAGCGGCGGCGGGCCCCGAGCCCGACGACGCGGCGCCGCTCGACGAGTGGACCAACCACGCGCGGGCCCTGCGGGGAAACGGCGGCGCGACCGCCAAGAACTTCGGCGGGCGGTCGGGGCGGCACAACGCTGATGCCTGGCGCTGGAGCCTGCGGTCGTAGGAGGGGCTGACGGGCCCGAAAACCGGTGCTCGGGAACCAGGGGTCGCCGTAGGCTCGCCCCCATGACCACCCCCACACGTACGCCCACCGCGATCGACGCGGTCGCCGACGACTACGTCACCCGCCTCACCGAGCTCTCCCCGCTGTCCGCCACCGGTATGGGCCTGCCCGGTCACGACCACGAGATGGACGACCTCTCGCCGGCCGGGCACGAGGCCGCGGCCCAGGCGAACCGCGAGGTCCTGGCGAAGCTCGAAGGGCTCGAGCCCGCCGACGACGTCGACCGGGTGACCCTCTCCGCGATGCGCGAGCGTGTGGGGCTCGACCTCGAGCTGCACGAGGCAGGCGAGCACCTGCGCAACCTCAACAACATCGAGTCGCCGGTGCAGCGGCTCCGCGACGTCTTCGACATCATGGCCACCGACTCGGTGGAGGCATGGGAGAACATCGCCTCCCGGATGAGCGGTCTCCCTGGCGCCGTCGACGGGTACATCGAGTCGCTCACCGCCGCCGCTGCCAAGGGCGACGTCGCCGCCGTCCGCCAGGTGCGCGAGTGCGTCACGCAGGCGCGGGAGCTGGCCGCAGGCGACTCGTTCTTCACGTCGTTCGTGACGGGTGAGGCCGCGAGCGCCGCGCTCGGCGAGGGGCACGCGCTGTCGGGTGACCTGGCGCGGGCGGCGCAGGGCGCGCAGGCCGCGTACGGCAGGCTCGCCGACTTCCTGGAGCACGACCTCGCGCCGCAGGCGCCGGAGGCCGACGCAGTGGGCCGGGACCGGTACACCCTGTTCTCGCGGTACTTCCTCGGCGCGAAGGTGGACCTCGACGAGACCTACCAGTGGGGCCTCGACGAGCTTGCCCGCGTCGTCGCCGAGCAGGAGCAGGTCGCCGCGCAGATCGCCGGCCCTGGCGCGACGGTCGAGGAGGCGGTGGCGGCACTCGACGCCGACCCCGCGCGCAAGCTGCTGGGCACCGACGCGCTGAAGGCCTGGATGCAGGAGACCTCCGACGCCGCGATCACCGCGCTGAACGGAACCCACTTCGACGTCCCGGAGCCCGTGCTGGACCTGGAGTGCATGATCGCGCCGACCCAGTCGGGCGGCATCTACTACACCCCGCCGAGCGACGACTGGTCCCGGCCGGGCCGGATGTGGTGGGCGGTGCCCGAGGGTGTCACGGAGTTCAACACCTGGCGCGAGAAGACGACGGTCTTCCACGAGGGCGTCCCGGGTCACCACCTCCAGTGCGGCCAGGCGGTGTTCGCGCGCGAGACGCTGAACAGCTGGCGCAGGCTCGCGTGCTGGGTGTCCGGCCACGGTGAGGGCTGGGCCCTGTACGCGGAGCGCCTCATGGCCGAGCTCGGCTACATGGAGGACCCGGGCGACCGCCTCGGCATGCTCGACGCCCAGCGCCTGCGCGCGGCCCGCGTGGTGTTCGACATCGGGGTGCACCTCGGCATGCCCGCACCCGAGGAGTGGGGCGGCGGCACCTGGACGGCCGAGAAGGGCTGGCCGTTCCTCCTGGCCAACGTGAACATGCCGAAGGAGTTCGTCCGCTTCGAGTTCAACCGGTACCTCGGCTGGCCGGGGCAGGCGCCGTCGTACAAGGTGGGCCAGCGGCTCTGGGAGCAGACGCGCGACGCCGCCAAGGCCGCAGCGGGCGAGAGCTTCGACGCCAAGGCGTTCCACGCGCGGGCGCTCAACCTGGGCTCGGTGGGCCTGGACACCCTGCGCGAGGCCCTGGCCTGACCTGCTTGTCGTGGGGGGGGGCGGGGGCGGGGGGCGGCCGGTGCCCGCCCCCCCGGGGCCCACACCAAAAAAAAAAATTAAGTGGTGTCGTCCGGGGGGGTTTGGTTGTTTGTTTTGGCGCGGGCCCACGAACTGTATTATTT
>NZ_JBHXBG010000081.1:0-25062 GCF_042726755.1 Promicromonospora sp. NPDC060271
GCAGCAGGTGCATGGTCGTCTCGCCGCTCAGTGTGCGAGCGCCGCCGTCAGGTCGACCTCGACGAGCTGACCGGGGAACCCGAGGACGGCGACACCCAGGAGGGTGCTCGCGGTGGTGAACGCCTGGGCGAGCGGGCCGTCGTTCAGCCGCTGCCAGACGGCGGAGAGGTCGGCCCGCTCGCCGCTCGCCACGTAGATGACGGAGCGGACGACGTCGCCCGGCGCCGCTCCAGCGGCCGACAGGGCCGCCAGGGCGTTGGTCACCACCCGGTCCGTCTGCGCCAGGAGGTCACCGGGCCCGACCAGGGTGCCGGACTCGTTGAGCGGGCACTGGCCCGCGAGGTAGGCGGTCCGCCCGGCCTCGACGACGGTCACGTGGTGGTAGCCCGGCGTGGGGTGCAGGCCGTCGGGCTGTACTCGGTTGATGTGCATCGTCGGAGTCTCGCAACGCGCCGATGTTCGATGCGACCTTTTTCGGCGGAGGCCGGACCGGACCCGCGAGTCGTGGGAGCATGGTCCCGCGCGAGTGGAACACCCCGTCCGTTTCGGCGAAGCGAGAACGATGACCGAGCACCAGTCCGAGCCCGCAGGGACGACCGTAGCCGCGCCCTCGGCGCACGAGCTGCGCTCCGACGCGCGCGACAACCGCGACCGCATCCTGCAGGTGGCGCGGACGATCTTCGCGGAGGAGGGCATCGACGTCCCGATGCGCGAGGTGGCCCGCCGCGCCGGCGTCGGTCCCGCGACGCTGTACCGGCGGTTCCCGACCAAGGAGGCGCTGGTCACCGAGGCGTTCCGGGAGCAGATGGCCACGTGCAACGCGCTGGTCGACGCCGCCGTCGCCGACCCGGACCCGTGGCGCGGGCTCCGTACGGTGATCGAGCAGGTCTCCGCCATGCATGCCGAGGACCGCGGCTTCACCGCCGCGTTCGTCTCGGCGTTCCCCCAGGCCGTCGACTTCGCCACGGAGCGCAGCCGGGCCCTGCTGGCGCTGTCCGGGCTGATCCAGCGAGCCAAGGACGCGGGCGGCCTGCGCCGCGACTTCGTGCTGGACGACCTCGTCATGCTGATCATGGCCAACTCCGGCATCCGGGCGACCTCCCGCGAGGCCGTCGCGGCCGCCTCGCGCCGGTTCGTGGCGCTGCAGCTGCGGTCCATCAGCGCACACCCGGACGAGAGCCCGCTACCGCCCGCCGTCCGGCTCCCGCTGCTCGCCGCGCTGCGCTGACCGGCCGCCCGCGTCAGGGCCTGAGCGCCTGGCTCTCGCCGAGCGCCCCGCGCACCTCGCGCACGATCCGCGCCATGGCCTCCTCGGCAGCGCGGCCGTCGCCCCTGGCCACCGCGGCAGCGACCGCCTCGTGGGCGTCCAGCGCCTCCGGCTCGGGGTAGGCGGGCATCAGGCCCAGGTGGGTGCGTCCGGAGATGACGACGGCGACCACGTCCGCGAGCGCGCTGAACAGCTCGTTGCCGCTGGAGCGCAGGAGCAGCTCGTGCAGCTCGATGTCCAGCGCCAGGAACTCCTCGCCGTCGCCCTTGCCCGCCTCGCCGAGCTCGCGCATCCGGCGCGCCAGGCCGACCAGCTCGTCGCGGACGGCGGCGGTGGCCGCCCGTGCCGTGCAGGCGGCGGCGAGCGGCTCGACGGCCTGGCGCAGCTCGGTGAGCGAGCGCAGCTGCGAGGCACGGCCGGGCCCGGCGAGCCGCCACTCGATGACCCGGGGGTCGAGCACGTTCCACGCGTCGTGCGGCTGCACGACGATGCCCACGCGGGGTCCGGAACGAACCAGGCCGACCCCTTCGAGGAGGCGCATCGCCTCACGCGCCACGGTGCGCGAGACCCCGAACTCCGCCCCGATCCCGTCGAGCGTCAGTGCCGCCCCTGCGGGCAGCTCGCCTGCGGTGATGCGGCGGCCCAGGGCATCGAGGACGGGGCCGTGCAGCACTGGCGACATCCTCCAAGAATAGGGCGCTCTCCGGTCGGGTCCTGCGGTCACGCCCGGTGCGGCGGGGCCGTCCGCTGCCGAAGTACAGCGTCTGTCCGGACACGCGCCCTACTTCGCCTATTGGTGACATTAATCACGCATCAATGGTGTCATCAATGGGTGAGGATAGTGGGATGGACACAGACGTCACCGAGACAGCGAAGTTCTCGGCCCAGCCAACCAGCGGGCCGCTCAGCAGCGAGACGGCCGGCAGCGAGACAACCAGCGGCCCGACCGGCCGCACACCCCGGGCGATCGTCGTCATGGGCGTGGCCGGATCGGGCAAGACGACGGTGGCCGCGCTCCTGGCCGGCCGGCTCGGCGCGTCGTTCGCAGAGGGCGACGACTTCCACTCGCCCGCGAACGTCGCGAAGATGGCCGCCGGCCACCCCCTGGACGACGACGACCGCTGGCCGTGGCTGACCGGGATCCGCGACTGGTTCGCCAAGGAGCTCGCCGCGGGCCGGAGCGCCGTCGTGCCGTGCAGCGCCCTGCGCCGGAGCTACCGCGACCTGCTGGAGACCGCCGGCGACGGCACGGCGGGCGGCGACGTGACCGGCTCGGTGCAGTTCGTGCACCTCACCGGCTCCTACGCCCTGCTGCGCGAACGCATCCAGGGCCGGGCAGGCCACTTCATGAAGCCCGAGATGCTCGACAGCCAGCTCGCCGCCCTCGAACCGCTCGGCGACGACGAACCAGGGTTCGCCGTCGACATCACCCCGCGGCCGGACCAGATCGTCGAGGAGGCCCTCCGCCTGCTCGGCGAGCCCGCCGGCGCGCCAGCCACCCACGCCGGCACCGAGCACGAGGACCACTGATGTTCCACACCACCACCCTGCTCACCCAGGGCGCCGCGGCCGCCCTCCCCCAGGCGGCGGCAGCGGCCGAGCCGACCGCCTCGACACCGCAGCTCGTCCTCGCTGCCGTCGCCGGGATCGCCGTCATCATCGTGCTCATCGTCTGGCTCAAGCTGCACCCGTTCCTGGCCCTCGTGCTCGGGTCCGGCGTGCTCGCCGTGACGGCCGGCATCGGCCTCACCGACACGTTCACCAGCTTCTCCGCGGGCCTCGGGTCCACGGTCGCGGGCGTCGGCGTCCTCATCGCGCTCGGCGCGATCATCGGCAAGCTGCTCATCGACTCGGGCGGCGCGGACCGCATCGTCGACACGATCCTCGACAGGACGCCCGCGAAGCGGCTGCCCTGGGCCATGGCGCTCATCGCGTTCGTCGTCGGCATCCCCCTGTTCTTCGAGGTGGGCGTCGTGCTGCTCATCCCGGTCGTGATGATCGTGGCGCGCCGGATGCGCACCAACCCCGTGCTGGTCGGCATCCCTGCGCTCGCCGGCCTCTCCGCGCTACACGGCCTGGTGCCCCCGCACCCGGGCCCGCTGCTGGCCATCGAGGCCCTCGGCGCCGACCTGGGTCTCACGCTCGGGCTCGGGCTGCTCGTCGCGGTCCCGACGGTGATCGTCGCCGGCCCGCTGCTCGCCGTCCCGCTCACCCGCTGGGTGCGGCTCGCGCCGCCCGTCAGCGTCCTCGGCATGTCCGACGGCGCGGCCGGGCCCGCCGACGCCGACCCTGACGGCGTGCCCACCGGCGACCGCCCGTCGAACGCCACAGCGGGCCTGCGCAAGCCGACGTTCGGCATGTCCGTGCTGGTGGTGCTGCTCCCGGTGATCCTCATGCTGGCCCGGTCCGTGGTCGAGATCGCGGGCGCGACCGAGACCGGCTACGGGACCGTGCTGGAGTTCCTCGGCGAACCGCTCGTCGCGCTCCTTCTGACCTCGCTGTTCGCCCTGTTCGCCTTCGGCACCGCCGTCGGGCGCACGCGCCGGCAGCTCGGCGACCTGGTCGGCTCGTCCTTCGCGCCGATCGCCGGGATCCTGCTCATCGTCGGTGCCGGTGGTGGCTTCAAGCAGACCCTCGTGGACTCGGGGGTCGGCGAGGTCATCGCCTCTGGCATCGCGGACGCCGGGATCACCCCGCTGCTGGCCGGCTGGCTGGTGGCGGCCCTCATCCGGATCGCGACCGGTTCGGCCACGGTGGCGACCATCACCGCGGCCGGCATCATGGCGCCGCTGGCCGCCGGCCTCGAGCCGACGCACGCCGCCCTGCTCGTGCTCGCCATCGGCGCCGGCTCGGTGTTCCTCTCCCATGTGAACGACGCCGGGTTCTGGCTCGTCAAGGAGTACTTCGGCATGACCGTCGGCCAGACGTTCAAGACGTGGTCCCTCATGGAGTCGGTGCTCTCCGTGGTGGCGCTGCTCGTGGTGCTGCTCCTCGGGGCCTTCGTCTAGCGGCTCAGTCCTCCGCGAGGCGCAGCAGCAGACGGGCCAGCCGGAACCGCGCCCGCCCGTCCAGGGACCGCGGGTCGTAGCCGAGGTCTTTCGTCAGCGCGTCGTGGCGTGCCTGGAGCGTCGAGTGGTGCATGCCGAGCACCGCCGCCGCTGCGCGGACGCTCTCGGCCGCCGCGAGCTCGTCGAGCACCGCGCGGGCGCGGGCGTCGAGCCGGGCCAGCGCGACGACGTCCGGCTGCTCCGCGGCGACCGGTTCCAGGACGCCGATCGCGGCCAGCAGGATCCCGAGGGCGGCGGCGTCCACGACGGCGTCGCTCCCGGGCAGCAGCCGCAGCGCGAGCACGGCGGTCCGGAACGACTGCGGAAGCTCGTCCGCGCGGAGCGGGACACCCACCCCGGCGGGGCCGGAGACGTCCGCGTCCCCGCCGAGGACCACCGCACGCACCAGGCCGTTGGCGGTGGCCACGATCGTCGACGGGGCCGCCTCCGCCTGGTACGCCACCGGGTACGCGACCCGGTGCGCGACCGGGTGGGCCACCGCACGGACGACGCGCGCGGGATCGAGCCGGAGCCGGGACAGCGCGACCCGGCGCTCCTCGACGCCGCGGGCGGCGTCGAGAGCGGTCTCCAGCGCGCCGTCACGGTGACCCGGGCGGCGCGCCTCGACCAGCTCGACCGCGAGCGCCAACCGTTCGATGACCATCGCGTCGTTGGCGTGCGGCGAGCCGTCGCGCTCCAGCCACACCCTCCCGGTGCTGGTGGTGCGGGTCGGCCAGCCGGGCCGAGGGTCGGCGGGACCGGCGCCGTCGGCCGGCCTGCCGCCGTCGGGCCCGATGCGATGGGTCCGCCGGCCGTCGGACGCGCCCGCGACCGTTCCGCTGAGCACCGCCGCGCCGCGCAGCAGGGCCTGGAGCCCTACGCCGCCCGCGACCAGCACGTCGAAGTAGGCCACCACCTTGAGGGTCTCGCTGGCCTCGGGGTCGAGTGCGGTCAGGCGTCCCACGAGCTCTTGCATAGTTCGCTCCATCGCGCGCGTGGGACAACCCTATGCGACGGCTCAGCCGCCGAGCGCTCGCGCCACCCACGAGTCCCGCGCCGCGCGTGCGGCCTTGCTCAGGACGCTGTGCGGAGCCATCATGTCGAACCCGTGGAACCCGCCGGGCCAGACGTGCAGCTCGGCCTGCACGCCCGCGGCCCAGAGCGCCGTCGCGTAGGCGACGTCCTCGTCGCGGAAGACCTCTGCGCTGCCGCAGTCGATGAAGGCCGGCGGCAGCCCGGACAGATCGGTCGCGCGCGCCGGTGCGGCATAGATCGAGACGTCGTCGGTCCCGCGCCGGTCACCGAGGAGCGCCGACCAGCCGGTGACGTTCGAGCCGCGGTCCCAGACGCCCACCCCGTCGATCTGCCGGGTCGAGACCGTCTGGTCCCGGTCGTCCAGCATGGGGCAGATCAGCACCTGACCCGCCAGGGTGGGGCCGCCCTCGTCCCTGGCGATCAGTGCGGTGCCTGCGGCCAGGCCGCCACCCGCGCTGCCGCCGGCGATGATGAGGCGGTCCGGGTCGATGCCGAGCTCCGCGGCGTGCTCCGCCGTCCACACGAGGCCCGCGTAGCAGTCCCGGACCGGATACGGGTCGGGGAACTCGGGTGCGAGGCGGTACTCCACGGTGACGACGACGGCGTCGAACTCGGTGATCCAGTCCAGGAGCAGGTCCAGCCCGGTGAACCGGTCACCGATGATCATGCCGCCGCCGTGGGTGTGATAGATCCCCGGGCCGACGCCGGTGCTGCCCTTGCGGCGCAGCACGCTCACCTGGATCTCGTCGCCCTCGTACCCGGGGATGGTCACGTCCCGACGCTCGACGCCGGCCACGTCGAGCGAGTCGTCGACGCTCACGTCGAGCCCCGGCATGCCCCGCCGCATCAGCGGGATCATCTCGGGTGTGATCGTCGACGGCATCTGGTCGGACACCAGCGTGAGCGCCGCCTCGAGCTCGGGGTCGAACGGGGGCCTCTTCAACGTCTCGGCCACGAGAACTCCTTCGTTCCATGCTGTGCACCAGGTTGTGCGCGCGACCCAAGTCTCCGTCCCTGGCACACGGATCACATCCGCCGGACGTGGCCGCCTCGGCGTGGAAACCCCGCCATCCGGCGGGTAGGTCGAGCTTGCCGAGACCTGGTCCCGGCAAGCTCGACGAGCACCGAGCCGGCCCTACGAGCCGCAGGTCGCCCCCGCGTAGGCGTGCTCCGTCGCGACGCCCGCGGCGGTGACCGCCACCGCCCCGGCCGCGAGCACCGACGAGCGGGCCGGGAACGCCTGGCGCCAGGTGTCACCGGGCGCCAGGTCCGTCGTCGACCGCTTCCCGAGCTCGCTCGCCAACCGCACGTCGAGCGGCTCGTCCGAGACGTTCCGCACGCTGACCGTGAGGAAGGCACGCGACCCGCGGCAGATCGCCTCGGCGGTCACCTCCGTGACCGCCTGGACGCGCGGCACCGCGAGCGGCGAGACCGTGATCCGGTCGACGACCGGCGCCCAGCGCGACCGCAGCGGGAAGTCCGGCCAGACGTCGGACGCGTAGGTGGTCCCGTCGAAGTTCGGCGCCTCCTCCGAGGTCAGCGTGATGGTGTTCGCCCCCTTCTCCAGGTCGAGCACCACCGTCTTCTCCCAGAAGTTGTTCGCGTGGAACGTGTGCGGGAAGAGCACGGGGGCCGACGCGCCACCGTTGACCGAGATGTCCGCCCGGCGGGCGATCGGGTCCGGGTTGTAGTGCGACGCCGGGGACTGCTCGGGGTTGGAGTACCGCAGGACGACGGCGTGCGGGCCGGCCTGGCCCGCGTCGACCCGGAACGTCAGGGAGCTGTCGTTGCCCGGCTCGCCGCCGACGTCCGTCACCGCCTTGCCACCCTCGGCGAGCGAGAGGTCGGCGACCTTCGCCGAACCGGCCAGCTCGGCGTCCTCTGCCTGGTACTCGGTCGCCGCGAGCGCCCCGGTCCCGGGGGCCACGGTGAGCCGGTCGACGACGACGCCGTCGGCGCCGCCCGTGACGACCACCTTGTTCACGCCTCCGGTCAGGTGCGCGGCCACCTCGTGGGCCCGCGCCGACCCGCCCTGGCCGAGGTCGAGGACCTCGCGGCCGTTGACGGTGAGCCTGCCCGTTCCGGCACCGAGGGTGTCGACGCCGAGGGTCGCCTCGCCGTCGCGAGCGCCGTACACCCAGAACGTGGCGGTCTCGCCCTCGGCCAGGTCGACGCCGCCGGCGCCGGAGACCGTTGCCGGGTCGACGCCGTCGGGCGCCTCGTACAGCGCGCGCCCGCCGTCGAGCGTCGCGTGCTCCGCCTCGTACACGGCGATACCCGCGTCGGGGTTGGGCAGGGCGAGCGTGATGCGGTCGAGGATCGCGTCGCCCTTGGTGACGCGGGTGCCGTCGAGGCTCCGCGCGGCGAGCGAGATGGTGTGCGTGCCCGCCGTGAGGTCGACGGTCGTGTCGGCGTGGTCCCAGACCACCCACTTGTAGCCGAGCGGCAGGTGGAGCTCCTGCTCGGCGGCGCCGTCGACCCGCACGAAGACGTTGGTCGGGCCCTGCTCGGCCACGGCGTCGTACGTGTTGGCGCTGTTGGCGAAGACCGACAGGTCGTACGTGCCGTCCCGCGGCACCGTGACCTCGAAGTCCAGGACGCCGTCGGAGCCGGTGCGCAGGCCGCCGACGTCGTACCCGCCGGAGGTGTAGAACTTGGCGACGTCGGACGGCGAGCCCTCCGGGCCGTTCAGGCTGTAGCCCGACCCGGTGTAGGTGGCGTCCTCCGCCTCGTAGCTGCCCGCCCAGGTCGTGGGCGCCGCGCTGGTGCTCTCGCCGACGCCCGCCGGCGTGACGACGATCTCGTAGGCGGACGACTCGCGCAGCAGCGGCAGGCTCTCGCCGCCGGACTCCCCGCCGAACTCCAACGTGACCTTGCCGTCGGCGACCGGGAGGGTCAGCTCGGCGAGGTGGCGCGGCTGGGCGGAGTCGCCGAGCTGGCCGGTCCACGGGATCTCCCAGACCGTGACGCGGACGTCGTCGCCGAACACGTCGCCCGGCACGTTGACGAGCTCGACGGGCGCCGCGCCGTCGGCCCCGCCGACGATGGTGCGCGACAACGCCCGCCCGGTGTCCAGGGTGGAGACGCCCTGCAGCGTGTAGTTCTCGCCGGGGAACGGCGGCGTCACCTTGACCGTGCTCCCGCTCATCCGGGCGTACGCGTTGAACAGCCACCACTGGCCGTTGCCGCGATCGGACTGGACGGCGGAGTCGGACAGGTTGCCGTCGATGTTCCAGTAGGCGATGTCGGCGTCGACCTTCGAGTCCTCGATGGCCGAGATCCACTGGATCATCTGGCCGGGCACGGAGGTGTGGTAGTTGAAGGCGTACTCGTTGATGTTGACCGGCAGCTCGGTGCCTGCCAGGTCGGTGCCCGCGAAGACCTCGGCCTCCCAGCCGCGGTAGGTCGCGACGGACTCGCGGATCTTCTCCGGGTGGGACAGCTCGTGCCACGTGATGACGTCGGGGACGGTCCCCGCCGCCACCGTGTGCTCCATGAAGCCCTTGACCTGGCCGTACAGGATGCTCGTGTTCGGGCCCGCGATGCGCGCGTCGGGCATGCGCTCCTTGATCAGCGCGTGCACCCGGTCCCAGGCGGCGAAGTAGTCGGTGGGGTCGTCGAGCCAGGACGTGCCGTCGTAGCTCCACCGCCCGGTCCCGAACATGTTGCCCTCCGGCTCGTTGAAGGGGACGAAGACGATGTTGTCCTGGTACTCCTCCGGGAGCTGACGCACCTGGTCGACCTGGGTGGCGATCTTGTCGACGAACGTGTCGAGCTTCTCCTGTGGCGTGTCGCCCGGCCACTCGTAGGGGAACCCGCGGTGGATGTCGGTCATGTAGATGTAGACGTCACCGTCCGTCGCGTCGGCCAGCGGGCGCACCACCTCGAGCGCGTCGGCACCCGGGTGCTGCGGACCGTCCTGCGCCTTGGTCGAGACGGTACGGACGCCCATGCCCTCGATCAGGTTGTCGCTGGGCAGCCCGTCGCCGTACAGGCCGTACAGGGTGCCGGAGGCGCCGCCGTGGAACGCCCCGGTCTCGGAGCCGAGGTCGACCCGCAGCTCGCCCCTGTGCACCGTGACGGCAGCGGTCACGGGTGTGCCCGCCGCGGTCCCCGCGACGGTGAACTCCCCCGGCTGCGCGTACTGCGCCGGGTCGATCTCGTCCCACGTCACCGGCACGTCACGGTCGTAGTCGTCGGTGAAGACGGCGCGCACCGCCTCGGGCAGCTCGGGCGCCGCCGCGACCGTCGTGCGCACCTCGAACGTGTCCTTCGTCAGCTCCACCACGTCTGGCCTCTCCTGTACGAGCTGGGCCACCTGGTCCCCGCTCAGCGCCGCCCGGTACAGGCGGAAGTCGTCGATCGCGCCGTCAAGGAGCGGATCAGGGTAGAAGGACCGGCCCAGATAGCCGGCCGACCGTGCGGCCTCCGTGAGCAGGTCACCGGCGGCCACCGTCGACCGGGCGCTGCCGACGGCGACGCCGTCCAGGTAGGTCGTGAGCCGGTCGGCGGCCGTGTCGAGGGTGGCCGTGAGCGTCACCCAGTCGTCGGGACGCAGCGGGCCGTAGCCGCTGGTCTGCGCCTCGCCCCCGCCGCCGTTCGTCGTCAGCGCTGTGCGCAGGCGGCCGTCACCGTTCGACGGCGTGGCGAACAGGTACCGCGTGGTGTCCGTGCCGAGGTCGAAGACCCGCTGCCATGCACCGCCCGTGCCGCCCCAGCGCACGCGCGCCGACACCGTGACGTCGGTGGCACCCTCCAGCGCCGCCCGCGGGATGGTCACGTAGCCGCCGCCGGCCCCGCCGGGCAGGTCGAGCGCGGTGCCCCCGGCCTCCGCGTCGACCAGGCTCGTGGTGCCGGAGATCGCACCGTCGAGCCCGTTCCCCGAGGAGTCGGGGACGACGGCGCCCACGACGTCGTCCATCGTGTAGTGCAGATCGGGCGCCGGAAGCTCCTGCGTGGTCGCCGTGCCGACGGCGCTGACCCCGGCCGGCGCCGCCAGCGCCGCACCGGCCGTGCCTGCCGTGCTGCCGGCGAGCGCAAGAGCCGCGAGCGCCGCGACGGCGGCGCGCCGGACCCTGCGCGGGGCCGGTCCAGGGCGGGGCGCCGGGCCGCTGCGCGAGCTGCTGTGCCATGAAGGTGTCGTGCTCATCGTTGAGTGCCTTCCTTCTCATCGTGGGTGGAACGGGATCGTGGGTGGGACGGGATCGGTGACACCGGTCGCGTCGAGCGGCTTCTCCGCCGGGCGAACCGGTTCGCCGACACCCAGCAGAACGGCAGTCCCGGAAGGTGCGTCCCGGGGGGGGGCGGCAGCCCGCCGCAGGCGACCCACGAGACAGGCAGTCCGCTGCGAGCCACCCGCGAGGTCGGCAGTCCGCACCGAGATCGGTCCAGCGCTGGACCGATCTCGGTGCCATGTGCCGACCTCGTGCGGGACTGCCGACCTCGCGGAGCGAGGCGCACGCCGGCCTCAGCGGACGGGCGCACCCGGCGCCACCCGCCCCGTCGTGCGACCGACGACGTGCGGCAGGGCGCCGTCCCGCAGGAACACGGGCACGACGTCGAGCGGGGCGTCCGCGCGCACCGTGGCCCCGCCGTCGTGCACCTGACCGGTGGCGGCGTCGGTCCAGCGGGCGCCCGCGGGTAGGTACACGTCGCGCTCCCGCACGCCCGCCGCCAGGACGGGCGCGACCAGGACGTCCGGGCCGAGCAGGAACTGGTCGTCGACGTCCCACGCCCGGGAGTCCTCGGGGAAGTCGTGGAACAGGCCGCGCATCACCGGCTGGCCGTCGGTGTGCGCGGCGCGCATGGTGTCGCGCACGTAGTCGCGCAGCGTCTCGCGCAAGTGGACGTAGCGTTCCAGTACGCGGAACACCTCCTCGCCGAAGCTCCACAGCTCGTTGGGCCCGCCCGAGCCGAGCCGCGGCGAACCGTCGGCCGCGACCACCTCGTGCCCGGGCAGCCGGTCGCCGTGCAGGCGCATCACGGGGCTGAACGCCCCGAACTGGAACCACCGCACGAGCAGCTCGTGGAACGCCGGGTCCGTGACGTCGCCCCGGTGGAACCCGCCGATGTCGGTGGTGAACCACGGGATACCCGCGACCCCCATGTGGATGCCCGCGGTGACCTGCCGCGCCAGGTCCTCGAACGTCGACGAGATGTCGCCCGACCAGACGAGCGCGCCGTACCGCTGGCTCCCGGCCCAGGCGCACCGGACCAGGTTGACGACCTCGTTCTCGCCGTCCGCCACCTGGCCCTCGTAGAAGGCGCGCGCGAACGCCTGCGGGTACACGTTGCCGACCCGCAGGGCCGGGCCAAGGTGGTACCGGAAGGCGTCGTAGTCGTAGACGCCGTACTCGGGCTCCGCCTCGTCCAGCCAGAACGTGCGGATGCCGTGCGCGCCGTAGTTGCGCCGGCAGATGTCCCAGAGCCAGCGCCGCGTCTCGGGGTTGGTCACGTCGAGGAAGGTGCTGGGGCCCTGGAACGACATGTGGACGTCGAGCCCGCGGTCGGCGCGCACCAGCAGGTTGTTCCGCCGCAGGTGGGAGTCGTTCTCCGACTCGAGCGAGACCTGCGGCCACACGGAGACCATGAGCTCGGCACCGAGCTCGCCGAGCTCGGCGACCATCGCTGCCGGGTCCGGCCAGAACTCGTCCTCGAACCGGTAGTCGCCCATCTTGGGCCAGTGGAAGAAGTCCGCGACGATCACGTCCAGCGGCAGCCCGCGCCGGTGGTGCTCGCGCGCGACCTCCAGGAGCTGCTCCTGGTTCCAGTAGCGCAGCTTGCACTGCCAGAACCCGAGCCCGCGCTCGGGCATCATCGGGGCGTGGCCGGTCGCGTCGGCGTAGGCGCGCGAGATCTTCGCGGGGGTGCGGCCGGCGGTCACCCAGTAGTCGAGCTGCCTCGTGGACTCGGCGTACCACTCGGTGCGGTTGCGCGCGAACGTCGCCCGGCCGATCGCCGGGTCGTGCCACAGGAACCCGTACCCCCCGCTCGACATCACGAACGGCACGCTCGCCTGCGAGTTGCGGTGCGCCAGCTCGAACGTGGAGCCCTTGAGGTCCAGCACGTGCTGCTGGTACTGGCCCATCCCGTACAGCTTCTCGTCCGGGTCGGACTCGAACGACGCCGTCAGCGTGTGCCCGTCGTCGCCGAGCCGCGGGCGGAAGTTCCGGGCGCGAAGCTGCAGCGAGCCGCCCTGGCCGAGCTCGCGGAGCAGCAGCCGGCCGTCCGCGTCGTAGAACGCCAGCTCGCAGCGTCCCACCTCGTAGCCGACGGACTCGTAGAACCCGCTGGTGGCGGTGAGCTCGACGCGGAGGTCACCGTTGACGAGCGTCGCGCCGTCGGCCCGCAGCTCGACGCGCGCGGCGGCGTGGGCCGCGGAGTCGGGCGGCAGCAGCGCCCAGTCCGTGTCCTCGACGTCGCCGAGGACCGTCGCGCGTACCCGCACACTGTCGCGGCCCCACGGCTCGACCACGACGGTCTCACCGCCGCTCCGCCAGGTCAGGCGGGCGCCGTCGGCGCGGACCGGGAGCGCGTCCGGCTCCGTGGCCGGCTCTACGGCGCGCGCCGGCGTGGTGGGGTCGGTCATCGGATCTCCTCGGGTCGGGCAGTCGGTACGAAGACGCGCATGGTCGACGGGCCTCGTTCCGCCCAGCGGTGGTAGGGCACCAGGGGCAGGTCGAGGGTGGCGGGTTCGCCGGTGCCGGACGCCGGCGTGGGCGCACCGGCCTCGAAAGCCGGTGCCGGCTCAGGCGCATCACCCGGAGCGCCCGAGCCGAACGGCGGGGTGCCGGCACCGCTCCTGGGCAGCGGCACGACGGCGGCGCGGACCACCGCGCCGTCGCCCTGCGCACGGGGCGCGACCGCCGGGTCGAGCCGCACCTGGTCGAGCAGGACGCCGTCGGGCAGGTCCACGGACTCCAGCGCGAGCACGAGCGGACCACGTTCGACGGCGACGGTGCCCCGCACGGCGTCGACCCGCGGGTCGGGCCAGGTCAGGCGTGGGGCAACGGGCAGATCGAGCGTGACGACGTCGCCCACGGCGAGCGCCGGCTGCGCAGGTGAGGTGCTTTCCGGCCTGCTGACTCGGCGTACCTGGGGCTGCGAGTCAGCCGGCTGGGACCACGGCGCCGACTCGGCGTACTCGGTCGGCCGGGTCAGTCGCGCCCGCGTCGTGCCGGCGGTCACCCAGCCCGGTCCGACGGCGGTGGTCGTGCCGTCCGGCCCGGTGAGCGTGGCGCCGTCGGCCCAGTGCGGGACGCGCAGACGCAGGGTGACGGGCCGTTGCGGGGCCCCGACGACCTCGACCTGGATGCGGCCGTCGTGCGGGTAGTCGGTGGTGACCCGCAGGGCGAGCTCGTCGCCGCCGTCACCGGCGCCGCCGTCGACGACGATCCGCAGGTCGCCCGCCGCGTACTGGGCGAGCGTCACGACGGCTCCGCCGTCCGCGGCGCCGCCGTCCGCCGCGCCGCCGTCCGACCGGCCGCCGTCCGCCTTCTCGACGAACGCCGCGTAGGCCTGCCACGAGGCCAGGGTCCGCGCCACGTTCGTCGGGCAGCACGACACGTCGAACCACGGCGCCCGGACGCCGCCCTCTGCGCGCGGGTTGACGGCGTCGGGCCGCACGTCCGCTCCGGGCTCGCGCTGCTGCAGCGGGTTGGCGTAGAAGAACGCGCGTCCGTCGCCGCGGGGTGACGTCGCCACCACGTTGTAGAGGGTGCGCTCGATGAGGTCGGCGTACCGCACGTCGCCGGTGGCGAGCAGGAGGCGCCACGAGACCATGACCGACGCGACGCCCGCGCACGTCTCGCAGTACGCACGGTCGGGCGGCAGCTCCCAGTCATCGCCGAAACCCTCGTCCTGGTGCCGCGAACCCATGCCGCCGGTGAGGTAGGTGCGCCGCTCCACGGAGCGGGTCCACTGCCGTTCGACGGCGGCACGCAGGTCGTCGTCCTCGGTGTCGACGGCAACGTCGACCGCCCCGGCCGCGAGGTACAGGGCGCGCACGGCGTGGCCGCGCCAGACGTCGGCGTCGCGCACCGGTACGTCGTCCTGGAAGTAGGCGGGGCTGAGCAGCGCGATCGGGGCGAGGGTGCCGTGCCCGCGGCGCTCGACGAAGAGCCGCGCCTGCTCGGTGTACCGCGGTTCGTCGAGCGCGCGGCCCAGCTCCGCCAGGCCCAGCTCGATCTCGGGGTGCCCGCAGATGCCCGCCGGCCCACTGCCGCCCTGCCCACCACCGGCCTGCCCGCCACCCCGGCCGTCGGCGCCGAACTCCCGGCAGACGTGGTCCGCGGCGCGGCGGGCGACGTCGACCAGGGCGTCGTCCACCCCCACCGTCCGCACACGCGCGACCGCCGCCTGCAGCAGGTGCCCGGTGACGTACAGCTCGTGACCGGCCGACAGATCGGTGTACCGGCCGGCCTGCCCGGCGTGGCCGAAGCAGGTGTTCAGGTAGCCGTCCTCGTCCTGCGCGGCCGCCACGCGGTCCACCACCTTGCCCAGCAGGGCGTCGACGGCCGGGTCGCCCGTGCGGCCGTACTCCCAGGCCAGCGCCTCGAGGAGCTTGTACACCTCGGAGTCGGAGAACTGCCAGCCCGGCCGCTCCCCACCCGTGACGCCCTCCGCGACCCGGTCGAAGTTGCCGAGCCAGCCGAGCTGCTCCATCCAGTCGAGGCAGTGCTGCAGCGTGGCCCCGGCGTTCGTCTCCTGGAGCGTGCCCCAGAAGCCGCCGTCGAGCCGCAGCTCGCCGACGCCGAGCCCGCGGCGCGGGCCGCGCGGGACGACCGGACGCGCCCGGGCCGCCCGGCGCTGCGACGCGACGGTACGCGTCGAGTGATGCTCTGTCACAGGGTTCCTTCGTCTTGGTCTCTGGTGCTCGTCAGGCCCGGCTCGTCAGTCCTTGACCGCGCCGGCCGTGACGCCGGCGGCCACGTAACGCTGCGCCACGACGAGCAGGATCGCCGCAGGCACCGACGCGACGACGGCGGTCGCCATGATCGCGTTCCACTGCGTCGTGTTGTTGCCGATGTAGTTGTAGATGCCGAGCGTGATCGGGATGAGCTCGCCGTTGCGGTTCAGGGTCGAGGCGAAGATGAAGTCCGACCACGCCCACAGGAACGCGAACAGCGAGACCGTGAGCGTCGAGTTGCGGCTCACCGGCAGCACTATCGAGCGGAAGGTGCGCCAGGCCCCCGCGCCGTCGACCCGTGCGGCCTGCAGCAGCTCACGCGGGATGCCCGACATGAACGCCGTGTACAGGAGCACGCCGAACGGCACGGCGACCGTCGAGTCGGCGATGATCAGCCCGCCGACGGTGTTGAGCAGACCCAGGCTGTTGTAGACCGCGTAGAACCCCATGGCCATGACGACCGCCGGGATCATCTGCGCGACCAGCAGCAGGAAGTTCAGCGTGCGCCCGCCGCGCAGGTTGAGCAGCGCGAGCGCGTACCCGGCCGGCGCGGCGATCACCACGGTGAGCACCACGCAGCCGAGCCCCACCAGCAGGCTCGTGCCGAGGGCCGGGAGCTGCTGCTGGAACACCGCCGCGTACCCCTCGAACGTCGGGTTCCAGGGGAACCAGCGCGGCGGGTCGGAGCGCAGGTCGCTCGTCCGCGTGAGGGAGACGTTCACCATCCAGTAGACGGGGAACAGCATGAACGCGGTCAGGACGAGGCCGAGGGCGGTCTTCCAGAGCGGGCGGCGGCCGGTCATGAGTCCTCCTGGCGACGCTGGAGCTGCAGGTGCAGGAATCCGAAGACGAGGGCGATGAGGATCAGCAGGTTGCCCACCGCGGCGGCGGGCGAGAAGTCGGGCTGCCCGGTCCCGAAGGCCTCCCGGTAGGACCAGATGGCGAGCGTCGTCGACGCGTCGCCGGGGCCGCCGGTGGTCATGATCCAGATGACGTCGACGACCTTGAGCGTGTAGATCAGCCCGAGCAGGATCGTGATGGCGGAGACCGGGCGCAGCAGCGGGAACGTGATGCTCCAGAACTGCTTCCACGGCCCCGCGCCGTCGAGCGACGCCGCCTCGTACACCTCACCCGGGATGTTCTGCAGGCCCGAGTACAGGATCACGAGGTTGAACGGGATGCCCAGCCAGATGTTCGCGATCGTCACCGACAGCAGCGCGGTGTCGGGCGAGGTGAGCCAGTTGATCTGCGCCAGCCCGAAGGCGCCGAGCACCGAGTTCACTATGCCGTTGTCGCTGTTCAGCATCCACGCCCAGGTCGACGCCGACACGATCAGCGGCAGCAGCCACGGCACGAGGAACATCGCCCGCAGCAGCCCGGACAGCCGGAACCCTGAGCGGAAGAACACCGCGAGCGCCAGGCCGATCGCGTACTGGAACACGATGGAGACGACGGTGAAGACCGCGGTGTTCCACAGCGCCGTCGGGAACGTCGCGGAGCCGAAGATCTCCGCGTATTTCTCGAACCCGACGAACTCGGCGTTGCCCTGGACGAACGCGCGGATCGTGTAGTCGTGGACGCTGAGGTCGATGTTGCGCCAGAGCGGGTAGACGTAGAAGAGGATCAGGTACACGAGCAGCGGGGCGGCGAACCCGGCGGCGGCCCACTGGGAGGCGGCAGGTCCGCGTCGCCGGCGCGGCGTCGGCTGCCGGCCCGCGCCGGGCACCGCCCCCGCCGTAGCGGCAACCTCGATGGCAGTCATCAAAAGTCCTTAGGTCTTTCCGTTGAGTGCTGGGTATTTGCGGTCTGAGAGGCGTCTGCGGCGCAAATACCCAGCACTCAACGACGGCGGGTGGGTCAGTTCGTGGCTGATTCCGCTTCTGTCTGGGCCGTCGTGAGGGCCTCTTCCGGGGTCGCCGCTCCCGAGAGGGCGTTCTGGACCGCCGTCCAGAGGGCCTCGGAGATCACCGGGTAGTCGGCGCCCAGGTCGTCGCTCGTGCGGCCCTTGGCGTTGCGCACGGCCTCGACCCACGGCTCGAGCTCTGGCTTCTCCTCGACGAGTGCGGCCTGGCCGTCCGCCGTCGGCGGGACGTAGTACGCGAACGTGTTCGCCGTCTCGACGAAGCCCTCGGGCGTCGTCATGCACTCGACGATCTGGCGGGTCACGTCGTAGCGCGCGGTGTCCTCCTGGACGGGCGCCATGATGAACTCGCCGCCCGTCGGTGCCGGTGCGACGCCGCCGTCGCGCGCGGGAAGCTGCACGATGCCCGTCTCGAAGTCGGCCTCGGCCGCGCTGTTGACCTGCCACGTGCCGTTCTCCGCGAAGGCGAAGTCGCCGGTGAGGAACTCCTCCCACACGGTGTTCTGCGAGTTGTTGATCACCGAGTTGGGCGCGTAGCCGTCGTCGAGCCAGCCCTTCCAGAGCTCGAGCGCCGCGACGGCCTCGGGCGAGTCGAGGTCACGCAGGTCGGCGCCTGCGCCCCAGAACCACGGCAGGAACTGGAACGAGCCCTCCTCGGTGCCGATGCCGGCGAACGTGATGCCCTTGTGCCCGGCCTCCGTCACCTCGGCGAGGGCCGCCGTGAGCGAGTCCCAGTCGGTGATCGAGGCCGGGTCGACGCCCGCGTCCTGAAGGATCTCCGCGTTGTAGTACAGCGACAGCGTGTTGGCGCCGATCGGGATGCCGTACGTGTCCCCGCCGACGACGCCGGCGGCGAGCAGGTTCTCGTCGATCGCGGAGGTGTCGAGGCCGAACTCCTCGACCGTGGTGAGCATGCCCGTGTCCGCGAGCGTGGACACCGCCGGGTTGTCCAGCAGGATGACGTCGGGCGACGTGCCCTCCTGCGCGGCCAGCAGCGCCTGGTTGGTCAGCGCGGTGGTGTCGTAGGCGGTGCGCTCGATGGTGACGCCGGCCTCCTCGCCGCACGCCTGGACCCGGCCGGCCCAGTCGGACGCGTCGTCGTGCTGGGGGTACGGGTCCCACCAGGTGTAGGTGCTGTCGTCGCCGCCGGTGCTCCCGCCGGCGGCCGCGCCGCCGGACGAGCAGGCGCCGAGCACGCCGACCAGGGCGAGCGCTGAGAGGGCCGCGAGCGTGGTGGGCCTGCGCCTGGTCCGCCGGGCGGGCTGCGGGGTCTGGGCCGCGGTGTGGTGCATGGTTCCTCCTTGAACAGGTCCGGCACGACGACGCCGTCGGCCGGCTGGGGACTTGCTTGTGGGGGGTCCTGGGTCAGGCGGTTCGGGAGCCGTCAGGCCGGCCGGGGCACGCCGGTGCTGCCGCGGTCGACCAGCTCGGGGGTCACGAACCGCACGACGTGCGCTTCGTCGGCCGCCACCTCACCCTCGATGCGGCGCACGAGCTGGCGCACGGCCATGCGGCCGAGCCGGTCGGGGGCGCTCTCGATCGAGGAGTAGGGCAGCGAGAAGGTGCGGGCGAACTCGTCCGAGTACCGCCCGACGACGGACAGGTCGCCGGGCGCCGTCAGCCCGCGCTGGTGCAGGACGGTCGGCAGCGCAGCGGCCGCCGCCTCGTTGTTGATCAGCAGCCCGGTGACGGCGGGGTGCGCGTCGAGCAGGGCGTTCAGGTCCTGTCCGACGTCGGGCTGGTGCGACGACGCCGAGACGGTGTGCAGCGTGATGCCGCGCGCCCTCGCCGCCTCGACCGCGGCGTTCTGCAGGCGCCACACGTAGGCGCCGCCGCGCTCGATCACGTGCTCGGGCTGCGACACGAGGGCCACCTCGCGGTGCCCGAGCCGGTGGAGGTGGTCCACCATGAGGCGGCCGGCCTCCTCGAAGTCGAGGTCGAAGACGTCGACCCCGGTGCAGTCGGCGGGCAGCCCGACGAGCGCGCCCGGCTGTCCCGCCGCGCGCAGGATCGGCAGGCGCTCGTCCCGCTCGGCGACGTTGAGCAGCACGACGCCGTCGACCATCCGCGAGTCGGTGATGCGGCGCAGGGCACGCGTGCCGTCCGCCTCGGTGACGAGCAGGATGTCGTAGCCGAGCTCGCGGGCCGTGTTCGAGACGCCCAGCATGTACTGGAGCATCGCCGGTGCGAACTCGTCCTCGAGGAACTGGGCGAGCAGGCCGATCACCATCGTCTGCGACGTGGCGAGCGCCCGCGCCCCCGCGTTCGGCGTGTAGCCGAGCTGCCGGACGGCGTCCTCGACCCGGCGACGCACGTCCGCCGAGATCGCCCGCTTGCCCGACAGCGCGTACGACGCCGTGCTGCGGGAGACCCCCGCTGCCCTGGCGACATCCCCGATGGTGGCCACCGACGCCTCCTTCTCTGCTCGCTCCGTTGCCGAACCGATCCGCCTCCGTTGCGAACCGGTTCGACTCTAACCACACCCGTCCGCTGATCGCAAGATCGACTTTTTGGGACTCTTGCGGCGGACGGCGTTCGAAACTAGCGTCATCGAGGACAGAATGTCGAACCGGTTCGCATCTCAACGAGGAGATCCCATGAAACGCACCCTGTCCCGCGCCAGCATCCTCGCCCTCGTCCTGGGCGTCGCACTGGCCTCCCCCGCCGGCCCGGCGCAGGCCGCCGGCAACACCCTCACGGTCGACGTCGGCTCCGTCGTCCGGCCCGTGACACACGTCGGTTCGGGCGGCCTGTACGGCGTCGGCTCGGACTCGAAGCCCACGACCGACCAGCTCCTGCCCCTGAGCCCCAGCGGGTTCACGCAGCCCGCGCCGGGCACCACGCACCTGGGCAACGGCGCGACCGAGCCGTGCTGCGACGCGCTCGACGTCGCGGGCAACATCACGCGCGCGGGCGCGCAGCAGCTCGTCCGCATGCCCGACATCTACCCGTCCTTCCCCTACCAGTGGCAGGGCTGGGCCGACTGGGAGCAGAAGGTCCGCACCATGGTCAACAAGCGCCTGGCGGCCACCTCCACGACGAACATCCGCGGCTGGGAGCTGTGGAACGAGCCCGACTGGACGTGGAACACCTCGGCGGCCGGCTCGTTCAACGACGGCTGGACCCGCACGCACCGCCTGGTCCGGTCGCTCGACCCGGTGACGCCGATCGTCGGACCCAGCGACTCGCACTACAGCCACAACCGGATGCTGTCGTTCCTCACCCATGCCAGGGACACGGGCACGCTGCCCGACGTCATCGTGTGGCACGAGCTGGGCGACATGGACTGGAACTCGTTCGACGACCACGTGGCCGACTACCGGGCCATCGAGAACCAGCTCGGCATCAGCCCGCGCCCGATCGCGATCAACGAGTACAACTCGCTGAACCAGATGGACATCCCGAGCGTGGCGGTGCACTGGATCTCGGTGCTGGAGCGGCACGGTGCGCGCGAGGCGCACCGCGCGTACTGGTTCGAGGCGGGCACGTTCGACGGCCTGTTCACGCTCCAGGGCCAGCCGACGGCCTCTTACTGGGCGTACCGCTGGTACGGCGCCATGGCGGGGAACGTGGTGCGCACCACCCCGCAGAGCTGGCTCGACGGCGTGGCGGCGTACGACTCGAGCCGCAAGATCGTCAACGTGGTGCTCGGCGGTGACAGCGGCAACAACAGCGTGCGGGTCAACGGGCTGGGCTCGTTCGGTTCGTCGGTCCGGGTGACCGTGAACGCGGTGCCCGGCAGCGGCCGGCACACGCACGTGGCGGCGCCCACGGTGCTGTCGACGTCGACCCTGACCGTGTCGAACGGCAGCGTCACCGTCCCGGTCAACGGGATGACGGCGGAGGGCGCCTACCAGGTGCTCGTCACCCCGGCCGGCGGCCCGACGTCGAGCTGGCAGCAGGTCTACGAGGCCGAGAACGCGAACGTCGTGAACGCGCAGACCCGAGGTTCCTCGGCGGCGTCGAACGGTTCGTACGTCGGCGGGATCGACGGCGTCGCCGACATGCGCTCGCAGAGCTTCGTCGACTTCACGGTGAACGTGCCGACGGCGCGCAGCTACACGATGGCGATCCGGTACGCGAACGGCACCGGGTCGACGTCGACCCACGGGCTGGCCTACAACGGCGGCGCGTTCTCGACGGTGTCCTATCCGCCGACGGCGGGCTGGGCCCAGTTCGGGACGACGAACGTGACGGTCACGCTGCGGGCCGGCTACAACGTGATCCGGCTGGCGAAGGGCTCGCCGAACTTCGGCGGCGGCACGGGCTACGCGGAGCTGGACAGCATCACGCTGTCCTGACCCGGGCGTCGGCCAACCGAGCGATTGTGCCCGGAACCCGGGTGAGTTCCGGGCACAACCACTCACCGCGACGAACGTCAGAGCGATTGTGCCCAGAATTCGCGTGAGTTCTGGGCGCAATCGCTCGGTTTCCGGAGCGGCGGCCGGCCGCATCACCTTGACTACGTAGTCAAGGCCGTGATTGGCTCCCGCGCACTGACTACGTAGTCAACCGTTCAGCGAGGGGGCTGCACATGGGTGCCACACAGCGGGTGTCGATGACCGACGTCGCCCGCCGCGCCGGCGTCTCCCAGAAGACCGTGTCCCGGGTCGTGAACGGCGAGCCCCACGTCACCGAGGCGATCCGGGCCAGGGTCCAGGCGGCCATCGACGAGATGGGTTTCCGCCCGAACGCCGCGGCGCGCGCCCTGGTGACCCGCCGCAACCGGCGCATCGGCATGGTCACGCCGAGCACGTCGCTGTACGGTCCGGCGTCGATCCTCGAGGGGGTCGACGGCGCGCTGCGCGGCTCGGGCTACCACCTGAGCATCGCGCGCACGCGGGGCGACGGCGTGGCCGACCTGCAGGCCGCGATCGACGAGCTCGTCGCCCAGGACATCGCCGGCCTCGTGCTCTCCGAGCCGATCGACCTGGGCCGCCCCGACCTCCGCATTCCGCACGGCGTGCCCGTGCTCAGCTTCGGCTCCCCGAAAACTGGATCTCCGACGGCCGGCTCCGCCGCTTCCGGCCCTCCGACCGCCGGCTCGCCCCGCTCCGACGCCTCCCGTACCCCCGAGGCGGTCGCGCGGCCCGACGAGCTCGTGCTGGGCGCCGACGAGACGGCCGGGGCCCGGTCAGCGGTCGAGCACCTGCTCACGCTCGGTCACCGCACGGTGCACCACATCGGCGGCACCGAGGGCTGGTCGGCCACGGCGCGGCGGATCGCGGGCTGGCGTGCCGCCCTGTCGGACGCCGGGGTCGAGGCGCCGCCCGTCGTGCACGGCGACTGGACCCCCCGGTCCGGGCACGAGGCCGCCGTCGGCCTGCTGCGGCGCGCCGGCGTCACCGCGGTCTTCGCCGCCAACGACCACATGGCCATCGGCGCGATCCGGGCCGTCGAGCAGGCCGGCCTGCGGGTCCCCGAGAACGTCAGCGTCGTGGGGTTCGACGACGCCCCCGAGGCCGAGTTCCTCTCCACACCCCTGACGACGGTGCGCCAGGACTTCGCCGAGGTCACCCGCCTGGCGGTGCACCGCCTGGTCGGCACCATCGAGGGTCGCCCGCCCGCGGAACGCCACCGGCTGGTTCCCGCCCGGCTGATCGTGCGCGAGAGCACGGCGCCCCCGCCGTCCGCCACCCACCGACCTGTCAGACCGGCAGGTCACCGAAGTGACCCGAGGGTCTGACAAGTCCCGGCCCACCATCCGAGAGGACAGCATGAGCACACTGCAGCACCTGACCGACGGGGTCCTGTTCGGCGCCGCGTACTACTACGAGTACCACCGCCCCGCGGACCTGAGCACGAAGGAGCGGCGCACTGACCGGCTCGAGCGGGACCTGGACCTGATGGCCGAGGCGGGCTTCACGGTGATCCGGGTCGGCGAGTCCGTCTGGTCCACCTGGGAGCCGGAGAACGGTCGCTTCGACCTCGACTGGCTGCAGCCCGTGCTCGACGGCGCCCACGAGCGGGGCATCAAGGTGATCCTCGGTACGCCGACCTACGCCGTGCCGATGTGGCTGGCGCGGCTGTACCCGGAGATCAACGTCGTCCGCCGGGACGGGAGGGCGATGGGCTGGGGCGCACGCCAGGAGATCGACTACACGCACCCCGCGTTCCTGTTCCATGCCGAACGGGTCATCCGCGCCGTCGTCGCCCGGTACGCGCAGCACCCCGCCGTCGTCGGGTACCAGGTGGACAACGAGCCGGGTAACGAGATCTTCCACAACCGGCAGGTCTTCGAGCGGTTCGTGGACCACCTGCGCGCCCGGTACGGCACGGTCGAGCGGCTGAACGACGAGTGGGGCCTGACGTACTGGTCCCACCGGCTGTCCACCTGGGCGGACCTCTGGACGCCGTCGGGCAACGCGCAGCCGCAGTACGCCCTGGCCTGGCGCCGGTTCCAGGCGCAGCTCACCACCGACTTCATCGGCTGGCAGGCCGACGTCGTCCGCGAGTACGCGCGCGAGGACCAGTTCGTCACCACCTGCATCTCCTACGAGCGCGCAGGCGTGCAGGACGACGCGCTCACCCGCGACCTGGACGTCACCGCCGGCAACCCGTACTACCGGATGCGGGACCACCTGGCCCTGCCGCTGACCGTCGCACCGGACGAGTCATGGATGGCGTCGGGCACGTGGGCGCTGTACGCGATGGCGGACCGCATGTACTCCTCGAAGCAGGCGCCGTACCTCGTCACGGAGACCAACGCGCAGGCGATCGGCGGACCCCACCAGAACGAGCCCGCCTACGACGGCCAGTGGCGCCAGGTGGCCTGGGCGCTGGTCTCCCGCGGCGCCACGATGATCGAGTACTGGCACTGGCATACGCTGCCGTACGGCACCGAGACGTACTGGGGCGGGATCCTGCCGCACTCGCTCGAACCTGGACGGACGTACCACCAGCTCGCGGCCCTGGGCGGTGAGCTGCGCACGGCCGGCGCGGCGGTCGCCAACCTGACCCCGGACGCCGACGTCGCGCTCGTGTACTCCACGGCCAGCAAGTGGTCGCTCGCGGAGTTCCCGCAGGTCGGCGGCGGCGCGGGACCCGAGAGGGGCGGCTACCACCGGATCTTCGACAGCTTCTACCGCGGGGCGTTCGACGCCGGCCTCCAGGCCCGCCTGCTGCACGACACCCGGCTCACCGAACGCACGCCCGAGGAGGTAGCGACCGAGCACCCCGTGCTGGTCGCCGCCGGCGTCACGATCGCCGACGACGCCTGGCTGTCGTGGCTGGAGCGGTACGCGGCGGCCGGCGGGCACCTCGTGCTCGGTATCCGCACCGGGTACGAGGACGAGGAGGCCCGCGCCCGCGCCGAGCGCAAGCCCGCGCACCTGAGCGAGGCGGCAGGCGTCTTCTACGACGAGTTCGCGAGCATCGACACGCCGCTGCCCGTGCAGGGCGCCGACGGCTTCGAGCTGCCCGCCGACGCCCGCGCGACGAGCTGGGTCGACGGCCTCCAGGTGCTCGACGCCGACGTGCTGGTCCGCTACGACCACCCGCACTTCGGCCGGTGGCCGGCCGTGACGACCCGGGCGCACGGCTCCGGCCGCGTGACGACGGTGGGCACCATCCCCGACCCGGCGCTCGCGCGCGCGGTGCTGGGGTGGGCGGTGGCGCACCGGGAGCCGGCGGCGACGTCGGCCGGTCCGGAGTGGCGCCCGCAGGGGCCGTCGCAGACGGTCGCCGGCGCGACCAACCCCGCGGGTGAGCGTGTGCGGTTCGTGCACTCGTGGTCCTGGGAGCCGAGCACCTTCGTCCTGCCGGGCGCGGTGCGCGACCTGCTCAGCGGCGAGGAGCTGGCCGCGGGGTCCGAGCTGGAGCTCGGCCCGTGGGACGTGCGGGTGCTGCTGGAGGTATGAGGCCGGCTCCCGGCGTCCAGCGTGGGACCTCCAGGGAGACATGTACCGCGCGGAGTGTGTTGCGCGGAGTAGACAACGTCTACTCC
>NZ_JBHXBG010000082.1:0-24381 GCF_042726755.1 Promicromonospora sp. NPDC060271
GGCCCCCCCCCCGGGACACCCGTTCGCCGGCTGGCACCGCCCAACACACCCCGCCCCGGCCCACCCACTCCCCCTCCAGGCCCCCCCGCCCGGCGCCCCACGACGCCGCCCGCACCCGCTACGCCCGCCGCCACTGACACCGGACCGGACAGAGCGAGAACGGGGTCGTGTTCGAGACAGCGTCCCGCACGAACACGACCCCGTTCTCGCTCAGCTCGGGACCTCGGGTCAGTCGACCGGTACGGCCGCCGCCTGGGTGGTGCGGCGGAGCAGGCCGGCGCTGAGCCGGATGTCGCCGAGCGCGTGCGCGTCCAGCAGGCGCCGCGCCAGCTTCTCCAGCGTCTCCGGGTCGGGTGCGCCCCGGTCGTCCGCGGGGTCCACGGTGTCGCCGGCCTCCTGGCGGGCCAGCCCGTAGCTCGCGGCGAACCAGTCCGCGACCGTCACCCCGTGCACGGGCGTGTGCACGACCTCGACCGCGTCACCCGCGCCGATCTCACCGTTCTCGATCACGCGCAGGTAGGCGCCCGTGCGGTTCGCCTGGGTGAACCGGCGCACCCAGCGCTGCTCGCCCAGCCGGCGGCCGAAGGTCTGGCAGGGCACGCGCGGGTGCGTCACCTCGAGCAGCGACGAGCCGATCCGCCAGCGTGCCCCGATCACCGCGCGGTTCACGTCCAGCCCGCGCACGCGCAGGTTCTCGCCGAACAGCCCGGGCGTCACGTCGCGGCCCAGCTCGGCGGACCAGAAGTCGGCGTCCTCCTGCGCGTACGCGTAGACGGCCTGGTCGAGGCCGCCGTGGTTCGCGCGGTCCGCCTGGACGTCCGCGTACAGGCCGTACGGACGGACCTTGACGCGGCCCTCGACCGGACGCTTGTCGATGGCCGTCACGCCGACGGTGCCGGCGTCGGGAAGCAGGACGTGGACGCGGCAGACCGCGAGGAGCTCAACCATGCGCACATGCTCCCACCGCGAACGGCACGTCCCGCCTCCCTTTTTTGTCACTTGCCCTTCGGCAGCGGGAGCGGCTCCATCCACTGGTCGTTGGCCGTGAGGTCGATGCCGAACTCGGCGGCGAACCGCATGCGTGTGCCGGTCAGGACGCCGTCCGCCGACTCGTCGAGGTCGTAGACGCGGGCGCCGCGCAGGCGGTTGCGCTCCGGACCCGACAGGCCGTAGGTGCCGAACCCGGTGTTTCCCGCGTAGCCGAGCAGCACGCCGTAGTAGTCACCCGAGTAGGTGTTCACGTGGTCGTGACCGCAGAACACGCCGCGCACGTCACCACGCTGCTGGATCGCCGAGAACATGCCCGAGTTGAACGGGCCCGGGCACTCCTCCTCGTTCCGCTCGCCCTCGATACGGTGCCGGGCCCTGCCCCGCTCGTGGTCGGCGTCGGTGCGGCCGTCGACCGAGCCGAACCACATGAACCGGTATTCCCACAGCGGGATGTGGATGAACATCAGGGACGGGATCGCCCGCCCGTACCGGCGCTCGATCTGCACGGAGGTGTCGTAGTACCACTTGACCTGGTCCATGCGCAGCCAGTCCCAGGTCGGGTAGCCCTCGAAGTCCTGGCCGGCCAGCAGCTCGGGGGCGTAGCGCCCGGAGTCGAGCAGCCAGACGTTGAAAGCCGGGCGCCCGTTCGAGCCGTCGATCAGCAGGTTCGAGTTGCCCTGGCCGGTGACGCCGCGCGCCGTCGGGCCGTTCACGTTGTACCGGTAGGACCGGTAGAAGGCCAGCATGTCCGTCTCGTCGACGCCGCTCTTCGGCGTCGAGTCCTCGTCGTGGTTGCCGAAGGTGATGGCCCACGGCACCGCGCGCTCCTCCATCGGCTGCACCACGTTGTTCATCGCCTGGTGCATCTCGAGCGGGGTGTCACAGCCGCCCGTGATGTTGTCGCCGTTGAGGATCACGAGGTCGGGCCGCTCGTCGTCGAGCACGGCGCGCATCAGCTCGAGCGTGCGGCGGTCGACCTTCTCGTCGTCCTGCGTGTCGTTGAACTGGACGATCTTGAACTTGCCGTCCCGCCCGAACCGCAGCCCGCGCTGCGGGTGCCTGCTGAGCTCGGTCGCGCCGGCGGGCGCGGCCGCCGCGACGGTCGCGGCGGTCGCGACCCCGGCCGCGCCGAGGCTGCTCAGGGACAGGAACGTCCGGCGGTCGACGGCGGACGCCCCTGCCTCCGTGGTGCCGCTGTCGGCCGGGTTGATCTCGCTCGGCATGTCGCCGGCAGTCTTCTCGTTCATGCCGACGACGATCGGTGGCCGGGCTGGCGACCGTCCGACCGGCGGATGGACCCCCGGTGACGGTCTGCTGAACGCCTACCGCCGCACGGCCCGTGCGATCGCGTAGACCACCAGGATCACGGCGACCAGCCCGGCGGTGGCGGCGATCTGCGGCCGGGCGGCGGCGTCGGACAGCATGAGGCCCACAACTGCCACGAGCGCGACGAGCGTCACCCAGGAGAGCCACGGGTAGCCCCAGGCGCGCAGGCGCAGCTTCTCGCCCCGCGCGGCGGCCTCGGCCTCCAGGCGTGGTCGCAGCCGGAGCTGCGAGACGACGATCAGCAGCCACACCACGAGCAGCGCCGAGCCGACGGCGTTGAGGAGCACCCCGAGCAGCGCCTCCGGCAGCAGGTAGTTGAGCAGCACCGCCACGACGCCGAAGAACACCGAGACCAGCACCGCGACCCACGGCACCTCGCGACGCGAGACCCGGGTCGCGAGCGCCGGAGCGTCACCGCGCCCGCCGAGCGAGTACAGCATGCGCGACGTCGCGTAGACGTTCGCGTTGAAGGCGCTCAGGAGCGCGAGCACCACCACGACCTCCATGAGCCGGGCGGCGCCGTCGAACCCGGCCAGCTCCAGCACCGAGACGAAGGGCGACTCGAGGCGGGCGGCGTCGGTCCAGGGAATCAGGGCGACCATGATCGCGACGGAGCCCACGTAGAAGAACAGGATGCGCCAGAGGATCGTGCGGGTAGCGGTCGCCACGGCGGTCTGCGGGTCACGTGCCTCGGCCGCGGCGATCGTGACGATCTCGATGCCCCCGAACGCGAAGACCACGGTGAGCAGGCCGGCCGCGATGCCGGGCAGGCCGGCGGGCGCGAAGCCGCCGTGCGCGGCCCAGTCCCCCAGGGCGCTGCCCGTGACCGGCACGACGCCGGTCACGATGAGCACGCCCAGGGCCAGGAACCCGACGATCGCCGCTACCTTGATGGTCGCGAACCAGAACTCAGCCTCGCCGAACTGGCGCACGCCGACGAGGTTGATCGCGCCGAACACCGCGACGATGACCGCCGCGACCGCCCACTGCGGCACGCCGGGCCACCAGCCGTGCACGATCCCCGCCACACCGGTCACCTCGACGCCGAGCACCATGACGATGGTGAACCAGTACAGCCAGCCCAGCAGGAACCCGGCCCAGCGGCCGAGCGCGGCCTCCGCGTAGACGGAGAACGACCCGCTCGACGGGAGCGCCGAGGCCATCTCCGCGAGCATCCGCATGACGAGCACCACGATGGCGCCGGCTATCGCGTAGCTGAGGAGGACCGCGGGGCCGGCGGCGGCGATGCCGAGGCCGGATCCGAGGAACAGGCCGGCTCCGATGGCGGAACCTAGGCCCATCATCGTCAGGTGCCGGGGTCGTAGTCCGTGGGCCAGCTGCTGGCGCAGATCGTCGGTGGTGCTCACGACCGACCACGGTAACCCGGGCTGCGGGGAGCCGGTCCACAGCGGATGTGAGTGGTTCGTCTCCGGTGAGAGAATTCAGGGCGTGACCGACTCCGCACAGACCCCCGTGCACGCTGGTGAGGCCCGCTCCGTCGACAACGAGGACTACGGCCTCGAGACACCTCTGGAAGGGCACCCGGAACCGCTGCCCCACGTGGTGGTGGTGGGTGGCGGATTCGCCGGTATGGCGGTCGTGAAGGCGCTGCAGGACGCTCCGGTGCGGATCACGCTGATCGACCGCCGGGTCTACAACACGTTCCAGCCGCTGCTCTACCAGGTGGCGACGGGTGGGCTGAACCCGGGCGACGTCACCTACTTCCTGCGCGGTCTGCGGCTCAAGCAGAAGAACGTGCACGTGGTGCACGAGCACCTGGTCGAGGCGGACCACCAGGCGAAGAAGATCCGCCTGCTGAACGACCACTGGGTCAGCTACGACTACCTCGTGGTGACGGCGGGCGTGACCACCAACTTCTTCGGGACGCCGGGCGCCAAGGAGTTCGCGTTCCCGATGTACTCGCGGTCGCAGGCCATGCGGATCCGCGACAACCTCTTCATCCGCCTGGAGAAGGCGGCAAAGTCCAAGCGGCTCGACGACGGTCTGCGGGTCGTCGTCGTGGGCGGCGGAGCCACCGGCGTCGAGGTGGCCGGCGCGCTCGCCGAGCTGCGGACCGCCGGCCTGGCGCCCGCATACCCCGAGATCCACGGTGACGCGTTCGAGGTCAAGATCGTCCAGCGCGGCGGCGAGATCCTCAAGTCCTTCGCGCCCAAGCTGCGCACCTACGCCACCAAAGAGCTGGCCCGGCGCGGGGTCTCGCTGCACCTGGGCGCCGGCGTCGCCGCCGTCGAGCGGGACGCGGTGGTGCTCACCGACGGCAAGCGCATCCATGCCGACCTCACCGTCTGGTCGGCGGGTGTGCACCCGCACGAGGAGGTCGCCGACTGGGGCCTGCCGCAGGACGAGTACGGCCGCATCAAGGTCGGCGAGGACATGCAGGTCGAGGGGCTGCCCGGCGTCTTCGCGGCGGGCGACATAGCGGTCTCGCCGGCGGACCTGCCGCAGCTCGCCCAGCCCGCGATCCAGGGTGGCGCAGTGGTCGGCCGCAACATCAGGGCGCTCCTCGAGGACCGACCGCTGCAGCAGCTCCGCTACGTCGACAAGGGCACGATGGCGGTGATCGGCCGGCGCGCCGCGATCGCCGAGATCAACCTGCCGGGTGGCAAGGCACTGCGGATCACCAAGGGCATGGCGTGGCTCGTCTGGTTGTTCGTGCACATCATGTCGCTGGTGGGCCCGCGCAACCGGGTCACGACGCTCGCGGGCCTGGCCACGCGCTACGGGTTCCCGTTCCACCGCCGCCCCGTGCCGATCGTGGGCGACGTCCCGACGGTGCGGCCGCCCAAACCCGGGACGCCAGCGGTTCCCGAGGCCTGAACGCGACCTGACCTAAGCGTTTCGCTTCCTGTCTCTCCCGCGGGCGGGTGGGAGACCCTTCGAGAGCCGTAATCGATGTACACCTCGAAGGGGAGCAACCATGAGACCCACGCGCGCGACCATCTCCGGAACCGCGACGGCCGCCATGTTCGGCCTGCTGCTCGTCCCGCTGCTCGCCCAGTCGGCAGGGGCAGCGACGCCCGCGGCCCCCGACGGCGACGGCGCCGGGGTGGGCGCCGTAGGCATCCACGTCTCCGGCGGGCGGCTCGTCGAGAGCGACGGCTCGCCCCTGCTGCTGCGCGGCGTCAGCCACGCCCACACCTGGTACGCCTCGGAGCTCGGCTCGTTCGCCGACATCGCCGAGGCCGGCGCCAACGCGGTGCGGGTGGTCCTCAGCGACGGGACCCGCTGGAACCGCAACGAGCCGGCCGACGTCGGACAAGTCGTCAGCCTGTGCGAGGGGAACCGGCTGATCTGCGTCCTGGAGGACCACGACACGACCGGCTACGGCGAGGAGGCCGCCGCGAGCACCCTCGACACCGCCGCCAGCTACTGGATCTCCCTGCTGCCCACACTGCGGGGCACCGAGGACCGCGTGCTCATCAACCTCGGCAACGAGCCCTACGGCAACAACGCGGCGGTCAACGCGAGCTGGGCCGCCGACACCTCCGCCGCGATCCAGCGCCTGCGCGCCGCCGGGTTCGAGCACACGATCGTCGTGGACGCGCCGTCCTGGGGCCAGGACTGGCAGGGCATCATGCGGGACTCCGCCGCGGACGTCCTCGCGGCCGACCCGGACGGCAACACCGTGTTCTCCGTGCACATGTACGGCGTGTACGACACCGCTGCCGAGGTCACGTCCTACCTCGACGCCTTCACGAGCCAGGGCCTGCCGATCATCGTGGGCGAGTTCGGGCACGACCACTCCGATGGCAACCCCGACGAGGACACGATCATGTCGTACACCCGGTCGCAGGGGATCGGCTGGTTCGCGTGGTCCTGGAGCGGCAACGGCGGCGGGGTCGAGTACCTCGACATGGTGACGGGCTTCGACCCGGCGCAGCGGACGGCGTGGGGCAACCGGGTCGTCACCGGGCCGGACGGGCTCGCGGAGACGTCGGTGCGGGCGCGCGTGTTCGCGGACGTCTCGTCCTAAGATCTCGGCCGGGCTGAGACACTTGCGGCCTGTATCGACAGCCGTCAACATAGACACATGTCGATACAGGCCGACGCCGCCGGCCCCGCCACGTCAGCCGCCGCGCACGCGATAGGCGCCGACGCGGCCGCCGACCTCGCCGCGACGCTCAAGGCGATCGCCGACCCGCTGCGGCTGCGCATGCTGTCGGCGATCGCCACCTCCCCCACCGGCGAGACGACGGCGGGCGACCTGGCCACCCTGACCGCCGTCTCGCAACCGACGGTCTCGCACCACCTCAAGGTGCTGCGGGAGGTCGGCCTGCTCACGGCGGACCGCCGCGGCACCTGGGTCTGGTACCGCATCGCCCCGGCCTACCGTGGCGCGGTCACCACGCTCCTGGACCGGTTCGCCCCGGCCGCCGTCGAGGTGCACGGCGCGCAGGCCGGAGCGCCGCTCGGCGCGCTGGTCGGGCTCGGCAACGTCGATCCAGCCCTCGACCGGGCAGCGGCCTCGCTCGCCCAGCGATTCACCGCGACCCCAAAACGCGAGTGCTACCGCGTGGTCCGGGAGTCGTACGCGGCGCTCGCCCGGCGCGGCGGGAGCGGCGCACACCTCGTGGCGCTCACCGAGCACTTCGCGCGCCAGCGAATCGTCGACGCCGAGCGGGCGCAGGCCCCGGACGGCCCGCGCAAGCCGCAGGTGCTGTTCGTCTGCGTGGCCAACGCGGGGCGTTCGCAGCTCGCCGCGGCGCTCCTGCGGCACTACGCGGGCGACCGGGTGGTGGTCCGGTCGGCGGGTTCCGCACCCGCGAGCGACGTGCACGCCGCTGTGCGCGGCCTCCTCGAGGAGCTCGGCGACCCGACCGCGGCAGAGACCGTCGACGACGTCACCCGCTTCTACCCCAAGCCCCTCACCGACGACGCGGTCCGCGCCGCCGACGTCGTCGTGACCATGGGCTGCGGCGACGTCTGCCCGGTGCTGCCCGACACGCGGTACGAGGACTGGACGGTCGGCGACCCCGCACTCGCCTCCCCCGCCGGCGTCGTCGCGATCCGCGACGAGCTGGACCGGCGCGTCCGCGGGCTGCTCGCCTCCCTCGACGTCGCCGCCGGAGAACCAGCGACCAGAGAAACCCGATGAACGCCCCACACCGGCCCCACCTTCGACCGAGCCACCTGGAGAACCGCATGCCCGAGACCTCGACACCCGACGCCGCCCCGTCGTCCGCCAAGCCGTCCGCCCTCTTCGTCTGCGTGCACAACGCGGGCCGCTCGCAGATGGCCGCAGGCTTCCTGCGGGCGCTGTCCGACGGCGCCGTCGAGGTGCGCTCGGCCGGGTCGATGCCCGCCGACCAGATCAACCCGACGGCCGTCGAGGCCATGCTCGAGGTAGGCATCGACATCCGCGACGAGAAGCCCAAGATCCTGACGAACGAGGCGGTGGAGGCGTCGGACGCCGTCATCACCATGGGCTGCGGCGACGCGTGCCCCTTCTACCCGGGCAAGAACTACCAGGACTGGGAGCTCGACGACCCGGCGGGCCAGGGCCTCGACGCCGTCCGGCCCATCCGCGACGAGATCGAGCGGCGCGTGCGCGGCCTCCTCGCGGAGCTCGGCGTGCAGCCCGTCGCGTGAGCACGCCGACCGCAGAGCTGGTCGGCCCCCGGGCTCCGACCAGCTCTGCGGTGGCGCGGTCAGTCGGCGGAGCGGCCGTGCGCCACTCCCGTGCTGAACCCGACGGTCTGTGGTGCGAGCCCAATCGAGACCTGCTGCGGGCCTGCCGGCGTGCCGCAGCACGAGCCCTGGCCGGTAGCGGCAAGGTCCTCGGACGAGACCACGCCGTCGGCGTCCGCGGCCAGCGCGAGGTCGGACGAGCAGACGCCGGTCGCCGGGAGGTCCAGCTCGACGGCGTCGGCCGCCACCCGGTCGCCCGCGAGCGCCGCGGCGACGGAGCGGACCTGCTCGTAGCCGGTGGCGAGCAGGAACGTCGGGGCCCGGCCGTAGGACTTCATGCCGACCAGGTAGAACCCGGCGTCCGGGTGGGCCAGCTGGGTCTCGCCGTGCGCGGGGACGGTGCCGCACGAGTGGAAGTTCGGGTCGATGAGCGACGCGATCTGCCGCGGTGCCTCCACCACGGGGTCGAGGTCGAGGCGGACCTCGCGCAGCATCGCCAGGTCGGGGCGGAAGCCGGTCGCCGCCGCGACGTTGTGGACGGTCAGGTCGAGCGCGCCTTCGTCGCCGCCGCGGCGTGCCGAACCCAGGACCCGCACGGTGTCGTCCGCGCCGTCGGGAGACGGCTCCAGGCGGTCGATCGCCGCTCGGGTCAGCAGCTCGACGCGGCCGGCCTCCACGGCGTCCCGCAGGCGTGTGCCGAGCAGGCCGCGCGCCGGGAGGTCGTCGCCGGTCCCGCCGCCGTACAGGCGACGCGGTGACCCGCCGCGGATGGCCCAGGTGATCCGGGTGCCCGGTGCCTGCTCCGCGAGCTCGACGAGGCTCAGCAGGGTGTTCGCCGCCGAGTGCCCCATGCCGACCACGAGCGTGTGCCGGCCGGCGAAACGTTCGCGGTCGCGGTCGAGCACGTCGGGCAGGCCGCCCACGAGGAAGCTCCCCGACTCCGGTTCGCCGAGCGCCGGCAGGCCGGACGCACCCAGCGGGTTCGGCTGTTCGAACGTCCCTGACGCGTCGATCACCGCCTGCGCCCGGATCTCCGCGACACCGGTGGGGCCGCCGTCGACCCGGAGCAGGTACGGCAGGCGCTCGCGTCCCAGCGAGCGGGAGCGGTCGGCGCCGTCCCTGGTCACCGCGAGCACCCGCGTCCCGTAGCGGATCCGCGCGTCCGCACGCTCGACGAGTGCCTCGGCCAGGGGTGCGAGGTACCGCTCGACGAGGTCGGCACCCGTTGGCAGCGCGTCCGGGTCGGGTTCGGTCCACTGCCCGGGGCCTGTGCTGGTGGGGCCCGCGCTCGTGGGGCCTGCGCCCGTGCCGCCGGTGAGCAGGCGGCGGGCCGCGGCGTCGACGTCGTACCGCCACGGCGAGAAGAGGCGGACGTGGCCCCAGCGCGCGACGGCGGCGCCGGGGCCGTCCCCGGCCTCCAGCACGAGGGGTTCCAGCCCGCGCTCGGCGAGGTGTGCCGCGGCCGCGAGGCCGACGGGTCCTGCGCCGATCACTACGACCGGCAGGTTCTGCGCTGTGGTCATTCCAGTCACCATCGTCTCTGTCAGCCCTGGTCGCATCGAAGAGTCTCGATGCGTTGCTCAGAACATATCCATGAACTTCAATGCGTGGCAAGATGGTGGCATGACGACGCTCGCGCTCACACCGGTTGCTCCGACGTCCGGCACCTGCTGTGCGCCGCTCGTGCGTGAGGCGGCCGACCCCGCAGCCGCCGCCGACCTCGCCCGCTCCTTCAAGGCGCTCGGCGACCCAACCCGTGTGCGGCTGCTCTCGATCGTCGCGGCGCACGACGGCGGCGAGGCCTGTGTGTGTGATCTCACCGAGCCCGTCGGCCTGAGCCAGCCCACCGTGAGCCACCACCTGAAGATCCTGGTCGACGCCGGACTGCTCGCCCGTGAGCAGCGTGGCAAGTGGGCCTACTACTCGGTGGTGCCCGGTTCGCTCGACAGGCTGGGTGCTCTGCTCAGCGAAGCCGCGAGGTAGCCTCACTCCTGGCGCTCGGCCACACCGCGCCAAGGAGAGATCATGACCCCGGACGAGCTGCGCTCCGCGCAGAAGCTGACGATGGCGAACCCCGAACGGTTGCGCCTCCTTGCCCGCATGCTCACGCATCCGACGGGCCGCGCGACCGCCGAGGACCTGGCGCGGCACGCCGCGGCCGACGCACCGCGAGAGGCTGTCGACGTAGCGGACGTCGCGGACGTGGAGCAGGATCTCGACGCGCTGGTGGCGGTCGGCCTGGTCGCCGCCGTCGGGCCGGTGCCGGCGTACCGGGTGTCGTCGCGAGGGATCGCGCGGTTCGGTGCGGCGGCTCTCGCGGCACCCCGGCACCCGGGCGAGGCGGCGCTCGACGTGCACGACCACGAGGCCCTGCTCGACCGGGTGGTCGAGACCCTGACCGCCGAGTTCGCGAGGAACGCGGGTGCGGGAACCGTGGATCGCCTCGTCCGTGAGTGCTACACCTCGCTGAGCCGGCGGATCGGGTCGTCCGAGCACCTGCCCGCGCTGGCCGCATGGCTCGCGACCGACCGCCTCGCCGCGATGGCCGAGGTGACGCACGGCTCCCCGCGGGACGTGCTCTTCGTCTGCGTCCACAACACCGGCCGGTCCCAGATCGCGGCGGCGGTCACCCGACGCCTCGCGGGTGACCGCATCCGCGTGCGCACCGCCGGGACGAGGCCCGTCGCCGAGCCCGACCCGATGACGGAGACGGTCCTGGCCCGCCGCGGCCTCGACGGGCTCATCGAGTTCCCGCGCGAGCTCACGGACGACATAGTGCGCGCCTCCGGTGTCATCGTCACGATGGGCTGCGGCGACTCCTGCCCCGTGTACCCAGGACGTCGCTACCTCGACTGGCCGCTCGACGACCCAGCGGGCCGCCCGATCGAGGAGGTCGAGCGGATAGTCGACGACATCACCGCCCGGGTGCGGGTGCTGCTCGCGGAGATCGACGCGGCGGACGAGGCCGGCTCGCTCGACGGCGCACCGGCGTGGGTATCGCCTGGCCGGCTGCCGCGCGCGGCCCGGCGGCCATGGTCCACCGTCGCGACCGTGCTGGGCGTGAAGGGTCAGCGGAAGGCCCGGTAGCCGGGGGCGATGGGCGGCCCGGCGAGGGAGATGCTGTCGCGCGCCGGATGTCCAGGTGGTCCGGCAGGGATCGCCCACCGATTCACAGGCCTGTGGACGACGCCTGTGGATAACGACCTGCGGGCAACCCCGGGCGGGCCGGTCCGGTGGGGAGTGTCAGTGGCTCGGTGCATGGTGGAGGAGCGAAGCACTCTCCGTGACACGACCTCTTGAAGGGCTGAGTCGATGACCGCACCATCTTCTGCCGCGCCCGCCCCTGGTGGAGTCGGCACCCTGGACTCCGTCGTCCTGGACGTCCCGAACCTCGCCGCCGAGGCGGACTTCTGGAAGGCGCTGACGGCCGGCACCGTCTCGAAGGCTGACGACGACTGGATCACCGTCGTGACCCCTGACCGCTGGGGTATCGCGTTCCAGCTCGCGCCCGACCACGTGGCGCCGCAATGGCCGGGCCAGGAGCACCCGCAGCAGGCGCACCTCGACCTCTATGCGGCGGACCTGACGTCCGCGAGCGCCCGCGCGGTGGAGCTCGGGGCCACCGTGCTGCGGGAGGGCGAGCAGTGGATCACCCTCGCCGACCCGGCAGGGCACCCGTTCGACATCTGTCTCAAGGAGGAGGCGGAGGGTGTCACCGTCATGGGCGCGACCTTCGACTGCCCTGACGCGTCGCAGCTCGCGCAGTTCTGGTCGGGCGTGGTGGGCGAGCCGGTCACCTACGACGCCGACGGGGTCGCCATGCTGGGCGGGCCGAAGCCGCTGCTCTTCCAGTCGGTGGAGGGGTACAACGCGCCGCGGTGGCCCGATCCTGCGTACCCGCAGCAGCTCCACCTCGACATCGAGGTGTCCGACCTCGACGCCGGCGAGGCAGCGGTCCTCGCTCTGGGTGCGACGCGTCTCCCCAGCCACGAGGAAGGGTTCCGGGTGTTCGCCGACCCGGCGGGCCACCCGTTCTGCCTGGTGCGCTGATGCACTGACTTACTGGTGCACTGACTTACTGGTGCATCGACTCAGGTGTGCACGAGGGCCGGGTGGTCCGGGTGGTCGACCCGGACCACCAGGTCGGGCGCGCCCTCGATCTCCTGGGTGTAGCGCTCGTAGGCGGGAATCGTCCAGGCCTCGGGGGGCGGTGTCCGACGGCGGAGCGTCGCCGGCTTGAGCGCGAGATGCACGACGAGGTCCACGTCGAGCCCGCGTCCGACGGCGAGTGTCCCGTCGAGCACGACGACGGTCCC
This sequence comes from Promicromonospora sp. NPDC060271, assembly GCF_042726755.1. Classification (NCBI taxonomy): domain Bacteria; kingdom Bacillati; phylum Actinomycetota; class Actinomycetes; order Micrococcales; family Promicromonosporaceae; genus Promicromonospora; species Promicromonospora sp. NPDC060271. The sequence goes on from NZ_JBHXBG010000082.1 coordinate 12,282, forward strand.
GGGTGCGGCGGACGCGTACCCGGCCCGGGTCGCGCGGTCGGTGTCGGGGTCGCGCAGGCCGGGCAGGTACTCCTGCCGGTCGACGACGCGGATCAGCACCTCACGGTTCAGCGCCCCGACGTCGATCCAGTCGTAGAGCAGGCTGTCGGAGTCCTCGCGCCCCCGTTCGAGCCGGAGGGACCGTGGACGGAGAAAGTCCCTGACCCTGACCCGAGCCGCTGGACGCCCGGCGGCCTCCAGCGGCACGACCAGCGCATCGGCCAGCAGCTCGGGGTGCGTGGAGGGGTGCCCGTCGACGAGCAGGCGGAGCGGCGTCCCGGCGGGGTCTGGGTCACCCGGGCGTTCCGCGCGCGCGAGGACAAGCTGGACGACCCGCTCGACGAGAAGTGCCTCGCTGACCGGTTCTACGCGTGTGCTCATCGAGGTCTGACTCTATGGCGTCCGGCTCGCCGGCCGAGCCGACCGAGGCGTGTCGCCCGGTAGCCGCACGGGCCGTCGGCCAGAAGTGCCGTTGGCGCTGGAGACCCTCCTGTCGGGTTTCCGACCGGACGAGCCCGACCACAGGAGGCCTTTTCGGCCCTTCGTCCACAGATCACGGATGACCGCCTCCCGGACCTTCGCGACCGGCCGAGGATCGTGCCGAGAGGGGTGCCGAGCACCACCGAGCGCAGGCCGTCCGGCAAGGGGGACACATGCCAGGAACACAGGAAGTCCAGGACGCACCGGTCATCGACCTGAGCGCGCGCCGACAGGCCCGCGACCGCCGTCAGACGCTCGGGGCTGTCCCGGCTCCCGACGACTCACCGGGCTGGTTGCTGCGGCCCCCCGCGTACCGGGTGGTGGACAACCTCGTGCCCTGGGCCGGGCTCGCCGACGGACGCAGCTTCGCCACCCTGCTCGGTGACCCGATCGACGCGCACCTGATCCGCACCACGTTCCCGCCCCGGGCCCTTGCCCGCAGCTTCTGCGGCGGGCCGACGCTCGAACAGGTCACGTACGCCATCACCAGGGAACCACGGCGGATCAAGGCACGCGTGTGGGTCGGCGGCTACGGGACACCCGACGAGGGCGTCAGCGTCGCCACGGTCTACGTGCGGTTCGAGGGCGGCCGCACCGACGCCGAAGCACGAGCCGCGCAGCACCCCGCGCTCTGGGCATGGCTGGCCGGCCGGCTGGGACAGGACACCGCACGACCCCGCTGGCCCGAGCCCGACGAGATCGCGGCGGACAGCGCGGACGTGCGGGAGTCCGGAAGCTGGTGGCGCCTGCGCTGGGGTCCCTCGCGCACGCCACAGGCCCGGGACGCCGGGGCCCGGTTCTAGTGGTCCGCGCGCCGGGAGCTGATCACACCGGTGTCGAACCCCGCCAGGTGCAGCCCACCGTGGAAACGAGCGTGCTCGACCTTGAGGCACCGGTTCATCACCACGTCCAGCCCGGCGGCCTCGGCCCCGCGCGCCACGTCCTCGTGCCACAGACCGAGCTGCAGCCAGAGCGTCCTGGCGCCGACGGCCACAGTCTCGTCCAGCACGCCCGGCAGGTCGTCGTGGCGCCGGAAGACGTCGACGAGGTCGGGCACGACGGGCAGGTCGGCCAGGCTCGGATACACGGGGTGGCCGTGGATCTCCGTCGCCCGCGGGTTCACGAGGTAGACGTCGTACGAAGAGGAGGAGAGCAGGTATGACGCCACGAAATAGCTCGCGCGCGCAGGGTTCGCCGACGCCCCAACGATCGCGACCGAGGTGGTCGTACGCAGGATCCGCATGCGCTCCTGCAGGCTCGGCCCCTGCCAGGTCTCGCTCATCGCTTCGCTCCCGTCGCCTTGGTCAGGGCCTGGTCGAGGTCCCAGAGGATGTCCTCGACGTCCTCCAGCCCCACCGAGATGCGGACGAGGTCCTCGGGCACGCCCGCCGCCTCGAGCTGCTCGTCGCTCAGCTGCTGGTGCGTCGTCGACGCCGGATGGATCACCAGGGTGCGCGAATCACCGACGTTCGCCAGGTGCGACGCGAGCTGCAGCGACTCGATGAACCGCCGTCCGGCGGTCCTGCCGTCGGGCACGCTCCCGCCGTCGGGCAGGTCGGTCACTGCTGGGACCCGCAGGCCGAACGCGAAGACCGAACCCGGCCCGAGCGGCAGGTACTTCCGCGCCCGCTCGTGATGCGGGTGCGACGGCAGCCCGGCCCAGAGCACGTACCCGACCCGCGGGTCGGTGTCGAGCCACTCGGCGACGGCCCGGGCGTTCGCCAGGTGCGCGTCCAGGCGGTACGACAGCGTCTCGACTCCCTGCAGAAGCTGGAACGCGGACTGCGCCGAGAGCGCTGGACCGATGTCACGCAGCTGCTCGGACCGGAGCTTGGTGAGAAACCCGTACTCACCGAAGTTCGCCCACCAGCTCACGCCCCCGTAGGACGGGACGGGCTCGGTCATCTGCGGGAACTTCCCGTTGCCCCAGTCGAACCGGCCGGACTCCACGACCACGCCGCCGAGCGTGGTGCCGTGCCCGCCGAGAAACTTCGTCGCGGAGTGGATCACTATGTCGGCGCCGTGCTCGATCGGGCGTACGAGGTAAGGCGTTGCGAGCGTCGCGTCCACGACCAGCGGGATGCCGGCTGCGTGGGCCACCTCTGCGAGCCCTTCGAGGTCGGCGACCTCGCCGGACGGGTTCGCGACGACCTCGGTGTACAGGACCTTCGTGTCGGGCGTGATCGCGGCCGCGTAGTCGGCGGGGTCGGTGCCGGGCACGAAGGTGGTCTCGACCCCGAAACGGCGCAGCGTCACGTCGAGCTGCGTCACGGTCCCGCCGTAGAGCTGCGCGGACGCGACGACATGGTCGCCTGCCCCGACGAGCGCGGCGAAGGTGATGAACTCGGCGGACATGCCCGACGCGGTCGCCACGGCGCCGATGCCGCCCTCCAGCGAGGCGATGCGCTCCTCGAGCGCCGCGACCGTCGGGTTGCCGATGCGCGAGTAGATGTTGCCGTACTTCTGCAAGGCGAAGAGGTTCGCGGCGTCCTCGGTGTCCCGGAACACGAACGACGTCGTCTGGTAGATCGGCACCGCCCGCGCCCCGGTCGCCGCGTCGGGGATACCGCCAGCGTGCAGGGCCCGCGTGCGGAACCCGAAGGTGTGCTCGGTCATCGTCCTCACCGTAGTGGCCCGGGCGCGTCCCCCGGAGCACCACCCGCCGCATCACCTGCTGCTGTGAGCGATTTCCGATGACGGGTGTCGGAGCGCGCGAGTACGTTGAACCGGTGACCCAGCCCTATCTCCGCTTCCCTCACGTCCATGGTGACCAGGTGGCCTTCGTAGCCGACGACGACGTCTGGCTTGCCCCGGTCTCCGGCGGCCGCGCATGGCGCCTGACCAGCGATCACGCCCCTGCGGCCACCCCGCGCTTCTCCCCCGACGGCACGCGTCTCGCCTACGTGTCGCACAAGGACGGCCACCCCGAGGCCTACGTGGTCGAGCTCGCCGACGGCGCCACGCGGCGCCTCACCTGGCTCGGCGGAACCACCACCATGGTGCTCGGCTGGGACGACGCCGGGCGCGTGCTCGTCGCCTCGAACGCCGGAGCGCACGAGCGCTCGCTGACCGTCGTGCGCGCGGTGGGCCTCGACGGCACCGTCGAGACCCCGCGCTACGGGCCGTCCTGGGGCGTGGCCGAGCACCAGGGTCAGGACGGCAGGCGCACGACGGCCCTCGTCTCCGCCGGCTACCGGACCCCGGCCTACTGGAAGCGGTACCGGGGCGGCACGGCCTCGGTGCTCTGGATCGACCGCGGTTCGGGCGACTGGGAGCGCCCGCTGCCCGACGACGAGGCAGGCGTCTACGACCCGCACTGGATCGGCGACGCGCTGGTGTTCACGTCGGACCGCGGGGCCACATTCCCGAACCACGCTGACGAGCAGGCGAACCTGTGGGTGCTCGACGGCCTCGCGACCGGCACGGAGACCCCCGAACCGCGACAGCTCACGACCCAGTCGGAGGCGGAAGGCTACGTCCGCGACGCCACGTCGGACGGCTCGCGCATCGTGTGGCACAGCCGCGGCGACCTCTGGCTGCTCGACGGCCTCGACGGCACCCCGCGCCGGCTCGACATCACGCTCACCGGCGCGCTGCCGCAGCCGTACTGGACCGACCCGGAATCGAGCCACGCCAACATCGACGGTCTGGCCGTGGACAGCACCGGCGACGCGAGCGTCGTCGGCTGGCTCGGCACCGCGTACTGGGTGACCCATCGCGCGGGTCCGGCCCGGGCGCTCGTGGCGGACCCGTCGGTCCGGGTCCGGGAGCCCGTGCTGCTCGGCGACACCGGCCGCGCGGTCGTCGTGACGGACGCGCCCCGCAGCACCGCGCGGGGCGAGAGCAGGGAGGACGCGCTCGAGGTCCACACCCTGCCCGGAGCCTCCACCGACAGCCCGGCGGTCGAACCCCAGCGCTTCGCGGCCGGTGAGCTCGGTCGGGTGCTGCACCTCGCCGCGAGCCCGGCCGGAGACAAGGTGGCAGCGATCTCGCACGACGGTCGCATCAGCCTGGTCGCCATGCCTGCCGTGGACGGCCCCGGCGGCGGCGCGGACAACGACCGGGTCGAACCGGGCACGATCACCCCGCTCGGCCGGTCGGGCAACGGAGAGGCCGCTTCGCCGACGTTCTCCCCGGACGGGCGGTACCTCGTCTGGTCGAGTCCCACGGGCAGCGAGGGTGACCACCACCAGCTCCTCGTCGCGGACCTGCACGCCGAGAACCCCACGGCGACGGCGCTGACGTCCGGGCGGTTCCACGACTTCTCCCCCGCGTTCAGCGATGACGGCAAGTACGTGGTGTTCCTCTCGGACCGTACGTTCGATCCGTCCTACGACTCCCACGAGTTCGCCCTCTCCTTCAGCGCCGCGACCCGACCGTGGCTGATCCCGCTGGCAGCCACCGAGCCGGCGCCGTTCGGCCCCAGCGCCGACGGATGGCGCCTGGCCAAGCCCGACGACAAGGACGACGACAAGGAGACCAGTAAGGACTCCGGTAAGGACGGCGACCAGACGGGCGACGCCGGCGAGGCGACGGACAAGCCGCACAAGGCCGAGAACGCCTCGCCCGACATCGACTTCGACGGTGCGGAGGAGCGCATCGTGCCGTTCCCGGTCGTGTCGGGCCGCTATCGCGACCTGCTCGCCGCCAAGGGCGGTGTGCTCTGGATCCACGAGACCGACGACGCCGGTGTGCTCGGCTCACGCCACGCGGGCTCCGAGGCCGACCCGGTGCCCAACGTGCTGCAGTTCTGGTCGTTCGAGGCGCGCAAGGCCTCGGACGTCGCGGAGAAGGTCGGCGCCTACGCGGTGTCGGGCGACGGCGAGCGGGTGGTGATCCGTACCGGGTACGGGCTCAGCACGCAGTCCGCGACGAGCAAGCCGGGCGACGACGACCCCAGCGCGTTCGACATCGACCTCTCGCGCGTCCGCTACGAGGTGGACCCTCGCGCGCAGTGGCACCAGATGTTCGACGAGAACGCCCGCATCATGCGCGACCACTACTGGCGGGCGGACATGAACGGCGTCGACTGGGACGGTGTCGTGGCGCGCTGGCGCCACCTGGTCGACCGGGTCGCCACGCACGACGACCTCGTGGACGTGCTCTGGGAGACCGTCGCCGAGCTCAACACGTCGCACGCGTACGTGCGCAAGTCGCACGAGCCGGGCGACACGTCCCGCAAGCTCGGCCTGCTCGGCGCGGACCTCTCCCGGACCGCCGACGGCTGGCGGATCGATCGTGTCCTGCCGAGCGAGTCGTCCGACCCGGGCGCGCGGTCGCCGCTGCGCGCCGCCGGGGTCGACGCCCAGCCGGGTGACCTGATCGTCGCGGTGGACGGGCGGCCGGTGGACCCGACGGCAGGCCCGTCGGCGAACCTGGTCGGCGCGGCCGAGATCCCGGTCGAGCTGACCCTACGGCGACCCGCCGTCGGGCCGGACGGCGCTGGTTCGGACGGTGACCGGGCGTGGGCCGCCGACCGCCGCGTCGTCGTCGTGCCCCTGGCCAACGAGGCCGACCTGCGCTACCAGGACTGGGTGCGGTCACGCCGGGAGTACGTCGCCGAGAAGTCCGGCGGCCGCCTCGGGTACGTGCACGTCCCGGACATGATGAGCACCGGCTGGGCGCAGCTCCACCGCGACCTCCGGCTCGCCACCGACTGCGAGGGCATGGTCGTGGACGTGCGGTTCAACGGCGGCGGCCACACGTCGCAGCTCGTGATCGCACGCCTCGCCGCGCGCGTCGCCGGCTGGGGCCTGAACCGGCACTACGACCGTCCCAGCTCCTACCCGGACCGCGCCCCGCGCGGGCCGGTGGTGCTGGTCACCAACGAGTACGCCGGATCCGACGGCGACATCGTGAACGCGGCCGCGCAGGCGCTCGACGTCGGACCGGTGGTCGGCGTCCGGACCTGGGGCGGCGTGGTCGGGATCGACGGTCGCTTCGACCTGGTGGACGGCACGGGGATCACCCAGCCGCGGTACGCGTTCTGGCTCGAGGGCAAGGGATTCGGCGTCGAGAACCACGGTGTCGACCCTGACATCGAGGTGCGGCACACGCCGGCGGACTACTTCTCCGACGTCGACCCGCAGCTCGAGGCCGGGATGGCCGAGGCGTTCCGCCGGCTCGCGGAGCGTCCCGCCGCGGCCCCGCCCGCGATGCCGGAGCCGCAGGTCCGCCGCCGCTGACCCCCGACGTGTCAGACCTACAGGTCACTCCGGTGACTCGTAGGTCTGACACTTCAGGCCGGTCAGGGCCGCTTCGCCTGGACGAACGTGATCGGCCCGAAGCGGTGCTCCACGTGCTCGACCTCGCGGACGTCGGCGAACCCGGCGTCCGCGAGGAGCCGCACCAGATCGACCTGGCCGTGACCCCGCGGCCTGCCGCGCCCGCCACTACCACCGTGCCCGTGCCCGTGCCCGTGCCCACCCTGACCGTGACCGCTGTGGCCCGCGCTACCCGACCCGTCCGAGCCCCCGAAGTCCACGATCGTCACCTTCCCGCCCGGGCGGAGCACCCGAAGAGCCTCGCGCGCGAACATGGCTCGCCCCTCCTCGGGCACATGGTGCAGCGCGAGTGCCGACACGATGTGGTCGAGCGACCCGTCCCCGTTCGGGAGCCGGTCCGCGAAACCCTGCACGAGAGTGATCGGCACCCGGCGCCGGGTCGCCTTGCGGGCGGCGACGCGCAGCGCTCCGGCGTCGGGGTCGAGGCCGGTGACACGCGCGGCCGGCTGCGCACGCAGCACGGTGAGCGCCAGGTTCGCGGTACCGCAGCCGACGTCGAGCACGGACTGGCCGGGCGTGACGTCCGCGAGCGCCGCCGCACGCTCGTGCAGGGCGCGTGCTCCGACGCGGCGCGAGATCAGGTCGTAGAACGGGAGCAGCCACGACCTGCCCATGCCGGGCAGGAACTCGCGCTCACGCTCCTCGGGGGTGCGATGGTCGAGGATCCGCACGGTCGTGTTCATCCGGGAGGCCTTCCGTCGGGTGGTAGCGCGGGTGGGGGTGACGCGGGGGGCGCGCGGGTCCTGCCGCGCAGGCCCCGCCGCACACCAGCATCGGACGTTCTGGGGTACGGGCGCAGCACGGAAGTCGGCCGCGATAGCACGATCCTCGGTCGCGTCGATCGGACGGACCGGCGGCACCCCGGCCGGGAAGGCGGTAGCGTCGAACGGGTCACGACGGAGGGGGAACGCATGGCGCGGGACAGGGGCACCGGGGCTCGCCTGCGCACCGTGCGCCCAGACGGCACCCCCGTGTACCGGCACCCGACGCGGCCGGGCACACTGCCGGTGCAGGTCACACGGATCGACGCCGAGGTCGACCACCCGCACGCACCGCCGGACCACAGGCATGCGCACGACTTCCTCGTGCTCGTCTACGTCGAGCGGGGTGGTGGCACCATCGCGTTGGGCGGCCGGCACACACCGCTGCGCGACGGCGACGTGCACGCGATCCCGCCCGGGCAGGCGATCGGCTCCGCCACGCCGGCCGACCTGCACCACAGCCGGTCCTGGAGCGTCGCGTTCACGCCCGACGCCGTCCCCTCGCTCGCCTCGGTCTCACCCCTCGCCTGGGCGCACCACCCGATCCTCGCGCTGTTCGCCCTCGCGACGCCGTCCGCCGGGGCGAGCGCCCAGGTCCCGGATGCCGAACGTCCCCGCTGGTCCGGGTGGCTGACGGAGCTCGAGGAGGAGCTGGCGGAACCGGGCCGGCCGGGCGCACGCGAGGCGGCGTCGGCCCTGCTGACCCGGATCCTCGTCGCGGCGGCCCGGCTGGCGCCGTCAGCCCCCGCGGCACCGGACCCGCTGGTGACGCGTGTCTTCGACGAGATCGAGGCGACGTTCCGGGAGCCGGTGTCGACGTCCGACGTCGCACGGGCGCTGGGCTACACACCAGGGCACCTGACCACCGTGGTCCGCGAACGGACGGGTCGCACACTGCTCGAGTGGATCACCGAACGCCGCATGACCGAGGTGCGCCGGATGCTCCGCGACACCGACCTGCCGCTCGGTGTCGTGGCCGCCCGGACCGGCCTGCGTGACGCCACCTACCTCGTCCGGCGGTTCAAGGACCGGTACGGGACCACACCCGACCGGTGGCGGCGGGGCGAGCGTGTGTGAGTTCCCGCCGACTATCAGTTAGTTTTGGGGCGCGCATCGGCAATGTCGATGTGTGTCAACCGTCGAACGGAGCCTCCACCATGTCTCGCAACCGCACCCTCCTCACGGCCGCCGCAGCCTCCGCTGCCCTCCTGGCCCTGACCGGCTGCGGAAGCTCCGGCGAACCCGGCGGCGCCGGCGAGGAGCTGGGACTGGTGTCCGGCGACACGCTGACCGTCGCCACCGAGGGCACGTACCGGCCGTTCAGCTACCACGACGAGTCCGACAAGCTGGTCGGGTACGACGTCGAGGTCGCCGAGGCCGTCGCCGAGAAGCTCGGCGTGGAGATCGAGTTCCAGGAGACCCAGTGGGACGCGATCTTCGCGGGCCTCGACGCGGGCCGCTTCGACACGATCGCGAACCAGGTGACCATCACCCCTGAGCGTGAGGCCGACTACGTCTTCTCGACGCCGTACACGGTCTCCACCGGCGTGCTCGTCGTGACCGCCGACAACAACGACATCACGAGCTTCGCCGACCTCGACGGCAAGACCACCGCCCAGTCGCTCACGAGCAACTGGAACGACCTCGCCAAGGAGAACGGCGCCAACGTCGAGGCCGTCGAGGGCTGGGCGCAGGCCGTCGCGCTGCTCGAGGAGGGCCGCGTGGACGCCACGATCAACGACAGCCTGACCTACCTCGACTACGCGAACACCGAGGACGCCTCTGGCATCAAGGTCGCGGCGGAGACCGAGGAGGAGTCGCAGTCGGCGTTCGTCGTGACGCCCGAGCGCCAGGCTCTCGCCACGGCGATCGACGGCGCCCTGGACGACCTGCGCGCCGACGGCACCCTCGCGGAGCTGGGCGAGAAGTACTTCGGCGAGGACGTCTCCGAGTAACGCTCCGCGCCACACGTCTCCGCTGATCGCGGGGAGAGGGATACATGGACTGGCAGCTCGCCGTCGACTCGTTCTGGCCGCTCCTGCGGGGCGCCCTCATCGGCACCATCCCGCTCGCCCTCGTGTCGTTCGCCTTCGGGCTGGTGCTCGCGCTCGTCGTGGCGCTGCTGCGGTTGTCGCCGAACCCGGTGCTGTCGTGGGTCGGCCGTGCGTACATCTCGCTGATCCGTGGCACGCCGCTTCTCGTGCAGCTCTTCATCATCTTCTACGGCATGCCGAAGCTGGGGATCGTCTTCGACCCGTGGCCCGCTGCCATCACCGCGTTCTCCCTGAACGTGGGCGGCTACGCGGCCGAGGTGATCCGCGCGGCGATCCTGTCCGTGCCCAAGGGGCAGTGGGAGGCCGGCTGGACGGTAGGCATGTCGCCGATCAAGACGCTGGGGCGGATCATCCTGCCGCAGGCCGCGCGCGTCTCGGTGCCTCCCCTGTCGAACACGTTCATCTCGCTCGTCAAGGACACGTCGCTGGCCGTGGTGATCCTGGTGACGGAGATGTTCCGCAAGGCGCAGGAGATCGCCGCGTCCTCCAACGAGTTCCTGCTGATCTACGCCGAGGCGGCCCTGATCTACTGGATGTTCTGCACCGTGCTCGCCGCCGGCCAGAACGCTATCGAGAAGAGGCTGGACCGGTATGTCGCGCACTGAGGACGCCCCGACCACGACCCTCCTGACCGCCCGCGGCATCCAGAAGTCGTTCGGCAGCAACCACGTGCTGCGCGGGGTGGACCTGACCGTCCGGCGCGGCGAGGTGGTCGCGCTGATCGGCGCGTCCGGCAGCGGCAAGACGACGGTCCTGCGCTCGCTCAACGGGCTGGAGACACCCGACGCCGGGCTGCTGGAGCTGGACGGCGGCCCCGTCGTCGACTTCGGCGCCCAGGCCGCCGCGTCGGGCGGCGGCTGGGGTGCCCGGCGCGCCGGCGCCCGCCTGGCGAAGGCGAACCGCGCCGCCCTGCGCGACCGGTCGGCGATGGTCTTCCAGCACCACAACCTGTTCCCGCACCGTACGGTCGTCGAGAACGTGATCGAGGGCCCCACGCAGGTCAAGCGGATCCCCCGCGCGACGGCGGTCGGCCGCGCGGAGGAGCTCCTGGCCCGCGTCGGGCTCGCGGACAAGCGCGACGCCTACCCGCACGAGCTGTCCGGCGGCCAGCAGCAGCGGGTCGGCATAGTGCGTGCGCTCGCGCTCGAGCCGGACCTCCTGCTGTTCGACGAGCCGACGTCGGCCCTCGACCCCGAGCTCGTGGGAGAGGTGCTGACCGTGATGAAGGAGCTCGCGGACGAGGGCTGGACGATGGTCGTGGTGACGCACGAGCTGCAGTTCGCGCGCCAGGTCGCGGACGAGGTGCTGTTCCTCGACGGGGGCGTTGTGGTCGAGCGCGGCGCGCCCGCGCAGATCTTCTCCCAGCCGGCCGAGGAGCGGACCCGCCGCTTCCTCGACCGGATCCTGCACCCGCTCGACTAGACCTCGGTCACTCCCCCGGGTAGACCAGGCCGATCTGCTCGCGGATCGTGTCCAGCGTGGCCATGATCGCCACCGTCTCCGCACGGGGCAGGAGCGGGCTGTCGAGCTCGCCGGCCGCGACCAGGCGCTCGGCCTCGGCGGCCTGGAACTGCATGCCGCGGCCGGTGATCTCGGCGGTGAACGTCTCGGTCTCGGTGCCCTCGACGTCGTACACGTGGACCGTCGTCTGGCTGTACCAGACGGAGTCGATCTCGATGCGCCCCTCGGTGCCGAGGATCGAGGCCCGGTTGGGACCCCTCGTGTCCGACGCCGAGACGGTGGTGGCGACCCGAGCGCCGTCGTACCCGAAGATCGTGGCGATGGTGGCGTCCGCCCCCGTCTCCTTGAACGTCGCGTGCGACTGCACGGTGAGCGGCTCGCCGAACAGGTCCCAGGCGAACGAGACGGGGTAGATGCCCAGGTCGAGCAGCGAGCCGCCGCCGAGGGCCAGGTCGTTGATGCGGTGCGCCGGGTCGTCCGGCAGGTCCTGGGTGTGGTCCACCATCAGGGTGCGGACCTCGCCGAGCACACCCGAGGCGATGATCTCGCGCACGCGCGCCATGTGCGGCAGGAACCGGGTCCACATGGCCTCGAGCGCGACGAGGCCCTTCTCCCCGGCGAGCTCCGTGATCTCGCGCGCCTCGGCGGCGTTGACCGTGAACGGCTTCTCGACCAGCACGTGCTTGCCGGCCTCCAGTGCGAGCTTCGCGGCCTCGGCGTGCATCGGGTGCGGCGTCGCGATGTAGACGATGTCGACCTCGGGGTCGTTCACGAGGTTCTCGTACGAGCCGTGCGCCGTCGGGATGCCGAAACGGTCGGCGAAGGCTCGCGCCTTCTCCAGGGACCGCGACCCCACCGCCTGCACGGTGAAGCCGTTGTCGTTCAGGTCTGAAGTGAAGGCCGCGGCGATCCCGCCGGCCGCGAGGATGCCCCATCGCAGGTGTGTCATGCGCTCGAGCGTAGTGCCCACCCGGAGATCGCCGAAGTAGAGCGCCTGTCCGCGGACGGCAGGGCTTGAGCC
>NZ_JBHXBG010000083.1:0-24366 GCF_042726755.1 Promicromonospora sp. NPDC060271
CTCTGAGATCGGTCGTTTGATTGACCGATCTCAGAGCAAGTGACCGATCTCAGTCCGGACCGCGTGCATCCGACCGATCTCGGTCGGACCGCGGCACCACATGAGGCGCCGGCCGCGCCACAACCCCTCTCGTCAGGGGATGATCCGGGCCGGGACGCCTACGGCGGACGCATCAGCCGGGACGTCGGTGAGCACCACGGCGTTGGCGCCGATCCGCGCCCGGTCGCCCACGCGTACCGGCCCGAGGACGCGAGCGCCTGCGCCGACGTAGACACCGTCGCCGAGGACGGGGTCGCCGTCCTGCCCGGTCCGGGACCGGGCGGCGCCCAGCGTGATGCCCTGCTGCACGCGGGCGTCGCGGCCGACGACCACGCGGGGGCCGATGACGACGCCGGTGGGGTGCCACAGCACCAGCCCTGGTCCGATGCGCGCGGACCAGGCGATGTCCGCGCCGGTGATCGCGTGGTTGAGCTGCTTGAGCACCGAGCCCAGCACGGGGACGGAGCTGCCGGCTCGTGCGGAGGCGCGGTACAGGAACGTCGCGAGGAAGCGCAGCGTGAGGACGGTCGGCAGCACACCGGCGGTGCCCGGGCGACGCGGGTCGTCGCTCGTCCGGTTGGCCGCGAGGTCGGCGAGCAGGCCGAGGGGCCGTGCGTCGTCGGCAACCCGCCCGGTGTCGCTCGCTGTGCCAGACCTCCTGGCCCCCGTCGTCTCGTTCGTGGTGTCGTTCGTCGTGTCGGACGTCATCGCGTTTCGACCAGGCCTTCCGTCATCGAGTCGGCGGGGCGCCCCAGGCCCCAGCGCGGGCGGCCGACGGCACGCGCGGCAGCACTGATCGCCGCGCCGAGCACGTCGCTCCCCGCCGTCCAGTCGTAGGCCGCGACGCGTTCGACGGCGGACTGCCGCAGCCGGTCGCGGTAGCCGCCGTCCGCCATGATCCGGGCCGCCGCCGCGGCGAGGGCTGCCGGGTCGCCGGGCGGTACCACCACGCCGTTGCCGAGGTCGCGCACCACCTCAGCCTGACCGGGCACGTCGGTCGCCACCACCGGGAGGCCGGCGGCCGCTGCCTCGATCACCTTGAACGGCGAGGTGCCCCGCGCGCTCGCCGTGACGGCGCCACGGGTGGCGAAGGCGAGCGTCGCCCCGCCCAGCACGCGCGCGACGTCGGCCCGGTCGAGCGTGCCGCGCCACTCGACACCGTCGGGCCGAGCGGCCAGGACCCGCTCGCGTTCGACGCCGTCGCCGATCACGACGAGCCGCAGCCCGTCCGGCCAGGCCGGCTGCCGGACGGCGGCCACGAGGTCGCCTATCCCCTGCCACGGCGCGAGGTTTCCCACGAAGACGCAGTAGGGCGGCCGTTCGGGGGCACGGCGCGCCGCGGCGAACAGGCCGACGTCGGCGCCGTTCTCCAGGACCGTCACCTCGTGGGCGGGCCGGCCCGTCACCTCGACCACCCAGCGCGCGATGCCCGCCGAGGGCGCGACCACCCGGTCCGCCACGACGAGCGGGCGCAGCGCCACCCACCGCAGGAGGCGGGACCGGCCGATCCCCGGGTGGACCGCCTCCACCTCGGCCAGGACCCCCTGGGCGCAGACGACCGAGGCCCCGCCGCGCAGCCGTGCCGCGACCAGGGCAGGCAGCGCGAACGGGTGCCAGCGCACGACGACGAGCCCGTGCCGCGGCTGCCGCACGGAGCCGAGCAGCAGCCGGACGAGGCGGGTGAGCCGTCCGCCCGACCGGCCGCGCCGGGCGACCACCCGGTAGGGCGCAATGCCGAGCGCGGCCAGGCGCCGCAGCGTCCCGTCCAGGTGCACGCCGGCGGCTGTCGACTCCGCCGCGCCCTCGAGCCACACCAGGGTCGTCCTGGGTCCTGCGCCCATGTGCTGTCTCCTGGAGGTCTCAGGTGCGGGCGGGCTCACGGGCCGCTCCCTTCCGCGAGAGCAGGCGTGCGCCGCGCAGCAGCACGCCGAGGTCGGTCCGGAGCCTGCGCCACAGCAGGGCCTGCAGCGCGACGGCGCCGGCCCAGACGAGAAGGCCCACCGCGAGGGTGGTCCACGAGCCCAGGTCGGCGAGGCGGCTCGCGACCAGCCCGGCGGCCGCGGCGCCGGCGCCGTGGCTCACGAACGCGCGGACGCCGTTCCAGAACAGTGCCCGCGCGGGCGCCTCGGTGACCCGGCCGACCCACCACAGGCCCAGCGGCCACACCACCGCCGTGGAGGCCGCATAGCCGAGCGCCGCACCCGTCATGCCGAAGAAGCTGCCTCCGCCGATCGCGAGCAGCACCACCGGCCTGGTCACCAGCGTGAACCGCAGCAGCGCACCGGTCCGCCCCGCCGACTGGAACACCCAGCCCGGGGCGAACCCCGCTGCCTCGAACACACCGCCGACCGCGAGGATCGCGAAGGCCGGGGCGGCCGCCGACCACCGCTCACCGAGCACGACGTCGACGACCGGTCCCGCCAGTGCCGCCGCCAGCATCAGGGCGGGGACGATCGTGTGCAGCAGGATCGTCTGACCGAACAGGAGGAACTCGCGGTAGCGCACCGGATCGTCGTGGACCCGGGAGAGCACGGGGAGCGCCACGCGGTTGGCCGGCCAGGTGGCCTGCCGGATGGGCAGCGCCATGAGCTGGTACACGCGGCTGTACAGGCCCGCGACGCCCGCGCCGAACCGGACACCGAGGATCGCGGTGTCGATGTTCCGGGTGGCGTAACCGAGGAGCTGCGCGCCCAGCAGGTTCGAGCCGTACCGCACGAACGGTCGCACGGAGACGTGCCGCCGCGGCAGGCCGGGGACCCACCGCCCGGCGGCGACCACCCCTGCCGACATCACGGCCGCCGCGACGAGCTGCTGCGCCACCAGGGCCCAGTAGCCGCCGCCGGCGACGGCGACCAGGACCGCTACGCACAGGCCCGCGACCGGCCCGGCCACGTCCGCGACGGCTGCCGCGCCCAGGCGCATCCCGCGCACGAGGCTCGCCCGGTGCTGCGTCGCCACGGCGTTCAGCAGGAAGCTGAGCGACACCCAGCGGGTGACGTTCGCGAGCTCCGGCTGCCCGTAGAAGGCCGCGACCAGCGGCGCACAGGCGATACCTGCTCCCGTGAGCACCGCACCGATCAGGGTGTTCAGCCAGAAGAGGTTGTCACGCTCGGCGTCGGAGAGGGTCTTCGCCTGGACGGCGGCGTTGGCCAGCCCGAAGTCCCGCACCGTCTCGGCGACGCCGACCAGGGCGAGCACCATCGCCAGGTAGCCGAAGGCCTCCGGAGCCAGCAGCCGCGCCAGGACGACTATCGAGACCGCCTGGACGCCGACCTTGAGCAGCTGGCCGCCCATGGTCACGGCGCCGCCCCGGGCCGCCTGCCGGCCGAGCGGGGCCGGACCAGTTCCCACCGGCGTCCCGCTCACCGGAGCCCGCCGGCGAGATGCGGCACCACCTTGCGGTACGCCTCCGCGTGACGCCTGCCGACCAGCTCCCAGTCGCGCTCGTCCAGGTGGGGGCGGGTCCCTCGTTCGCGGGTCATCCGCGCGACGGCCATCGCCCGCAGGAGGTCGGCCGGCTGGAGCACGCCGTCGTACATGATCACCCAGCCCTCGCCGACCTCGCGGGCGAGCCCGTCGGTCGCGGCGCCGCGCGGCACGAGCACCGGCCGGTCGAGGGACAGCGCGAGCAGCGCGGCACCAGAGTTGTGCATCTCCTGATAGGGCAGCACCACGAGCTCCGCGCGGCGCACCTCGCGCGCCAGCACGTCGTCGGGCACGAACTCCAGCCTGGCCTCTATCCTGCGGTCCGCCGCGGCGACCGCCCTGACGTGGTTCGCGAGCGCCGTGTCCTCCGGCCTGCCGACGATCGTCAGGCGCATCGCCGGGTCGTTGACCGCACGGAACACGTCGAGCAGCCGTTCGATCCCCTTGTAGCGGCGGATCAGGCCGAACTGGAACAGCCGCCCCGGCTCGGGCCGCGTGCCGGGGTCGGGCGGGAAGACGGACCGGTAGTGGCCGTGCGGGATGGTCACGTTCCGCACCCCTGGCGGCAGCGGCGTCGTCGGGTTGAGCCTGATCCACAGCACCGTGCGGCGGTCGAGCGCCGCCAGGAAGGACCGCTCCAGGCGGCCGCCCGACTCGTGGGGCGCGAGGTTGTGCGCCGTGCGCACCACCGGGGTCTCCGTCAGGTCGAGCCGCAGCAGGAGCAGGTAGGCGAGCAGCACCTTCACGAGCCGGCCGGCCGGCGTCCGCTGGCGCACGAGGAACTCCGGCCAGTGCACGTGCAGCACGTCGTACGCGCCGAGGATCGCGCGCGGCCACGAGAACGTGAGGATCTGGATCTCGGGCGGTGCGCCGCCGATCATGTGGTCGACGTACTGCGTGGTGCCGTTCGGGGCGGGCAGCACGTGGAGCACCCGGATCGGTACGCCGACGACGGTCTCGACGTCCGAGGGGTCCGCAGGGTCCTCGGCCCGCCCCCTGCCGCTCGTTGAACGCACCGCTCCCCTTTCCCGCGCAAAACAAATGCCCTCTTGTCGCCCCGAGAAATCGGCGAACCAGCCGACCGGCAATAGTTTTAAATCGTATTGCCGCGCTTAATGCCGCGCATCCGGGCGATCAGTACGCACCGCTCGGTGCGAACACTTCGCGAGCGGTCCGCAGCAAGATCGAGATGTCACCCAGCAGGCTCCAGTTCTCCACGTAGTAGAGGTCCAGCCGCGTGCCCTGGTCGATGGTCAGGTCGTTGCGGCCGCTCACCTGCCACAGGCCCGTCAGGCCCGGCTTGACGAACAGGCGCCGCCGCAGCGCGTCGTCGTACTGGGCCACCTCGAGCGCGACCTGCGGCCGTGGACCGACCAGGCTCATGTCGCCCTTGATGACGTTCAGCAGCTGCGGGAACTCGTCGAGGGAGTACTTGCGCAGGAACCGGCCGAGCGGGGTGACGCGCGGGTCGTCCTTGCGCTTGTAGTAGACGCCCACCTCGCCGTCGAGCACGTCGGTGAGGCTCTCCTCGGCGTCCTGCCGCATCGACCGGAGCTTGTAGAGCGTGAACGGCTTGCCGTTCAGGCCGATCCGCTGCTGCCGGAACATGGCCGGCCCAGGGCTGGTGAGCCGCACGCAGAGCCCGAGGAGCAGCATCGGGACGGCGACCACCGCCGCGATCAGCGACGCGACGACCAGGTCGAACACGCGCTTCATCGCATGCTGGAGGCCCGTGTACCCGGGCGGCGAGACCTGCACCACGGGAACGCCGTCCACCGGTGTGATCAGCATCCGCGGGCCTGCGACGTCCGCCAGCGCGGGGACGACCACGAGCTCGGCGCCCGTGACCTCGAGGTCCCATGCGAGCCGCTTGAGCGCCGCGGGCGTCGCGCTGTCGGACGCCGTCACGGCGACGACGTCGACGTCGATCCTGCCGGCGACCTCTGCGGCGTCCTCGACGCGGCCGAGCACCGGGACGCCGTCGACGGGCGACGGGACATCGGCCCCGCCCGGTATGCAGATGCCCACCACCAGGAAGCCTGCCTCGTGCGCGCGGTCCACACGGCGGCAGAGGTCGAGCACCGCGTCCCGCCCGCCTACGATCAGCGTGCGGCGCTGGAAGCGTCCGTGCGCGCGCTCCGCGTGCAGCCGCGCCGCGAGCACCCTGCGTCCGACGACGAGGAACACCAGGCCGACGGGCAGGGTCACCGCCACGTACGAGCGCGCGAGGTCGAACTTGACGAGATAGCAGACGATCGCGGCGAGGCCGAAGAGCGCGAGGGAGCCCCTCGCGACCCGTACGTACTCCTCACGGCCGGAGCCGAGGATGCGCGGGCTGCGCGCACCGGCGAGACCTATCGCGATCACCCACGCCTCGGCGAGCGCGACGGAGATCAGGACGTACTGGCCGCCGCGCGGCTCGAAGAGGTCGACCTGGACCTGCCGGTCGAAGCGGAGCACGTAGCCGAGGGTCACGGCCGCCACCACTGCCACGATGTCCACGAACAGCGCACGGTCGGTGACGATCTCCTGCCACGGAGCGGCCGGGCCCTTGCGCGGCGCCGGTGCGGTCATCGACGCGGCGAGCCGTGCCGCCTCGTCGTCCAGCTCCTTGAGCGCGGCGGCCTCGCGATCGAGGTCGGCGGCGTTCGGACGGTTCTCGACGGTCAAGGCACACTCCCCCTGGACAGGTACATCGAGGCTGGTGCACTGGGTCCGGCCGCGCGCTGCGCCTCATCCAGGCGGTGAGGTGCGGCGGGTGGCCGATCGGAAGGCCACGAACGGATGGCCCTGGAGGATCAGTTCTGGCGGGTCCGGATCCGGCTGACGACGATCGCGGCCACGCCGGCGACCACCAGCCCGCCTGCGATCGCGAGGTACGGGAAGCTCGTCGGGCCGGTGGCGACGATGCTCGTCCGGCTGTCCGCACCGCCCGTGGCCCCGCCGGTCCCCGCACCGGCGCCCGGCTCGTCCGCGCACTCGGTGACGGCACACGGGTGCTCGCCGTGGTCGGCACCCGCTTCGCCCGCGTACGCGGCTCCGGCCGGCGCCAGCACGACCGTCATGGCGATCACCAAAGCACTGATGAAACGTCGAAGCATTGCCCTGTCCCCTGGATAGTGACTTTTGATCGGCCGGTCGGTGTCATTTTCCGACTGACACTTCAGCAGGTCGTGTACCCGGTGTCGTACGGAGAATGACATCGCCGTCCTGGTGCTTCCCAGTGATAATTGCATAGGTCACAGACACTGTCTCGCCGGGGTGAATTTCTATGTCCTCGAATGCCCTCGACAGCCCGTCGTGCCGCTGCGGCGAGATCCCGGTCTTCTCCGAGTTCTCGAATGCGTCGAGAACGGCGCCGCCGGCAGGCGCGTAGACGATCGAACGGAGCCGGATCAGGCCCGGCTCGCTCTCGTCCTGACCGGCCAGGTGGTCCGGCGGCGAGCCCGCACCGGGCTCGCCGACGCGCGAGGTGTAGGCGACGGTCACCTCGAGCTCGCGCGCCCCGCCGGGCCGTGCGCCCCGCTCGACGACGTCGACGGCGGTGTCGAGGTAGTAGCCGACCTTGGCCGCCTGCAGGCCCTGGGTGAAGACGCCGACCACCGGCCGGGAGCCGTTCACCCCGCGCAGCCCGCCGTCGAGGACCGTGCCCTCGAGCAGGTGCGCCTCCCCCTGGTGTGCCGACCACAGGAGCAGCCGGCCCTCCCGCGCCGCCGCCGCGAGGGCCTCGACCATCCCGCCGGGTTCTCCGGAGCCCTCCGACAACGACGCGAACGCCGACGCCGCGAAGTCGGCGAAGATCAGGTCGGCGTCGTCCGGGGTCTCCGTGAGGTAGATGCCGCCCACGAGGTAGCTCACCAGCTCCTCCCCCAGCAGCCCCGCGCCGGCGCCTGCACGTGCCGACCCGTCGGCCTCGAGGAGCCCGGCCAGCGCCGTTGGATCGACGGACAGCACGCCGTCCACGAGCTGCCCCGTCTCGTGCTCCCACATCGCGCGGGCCATCTCGGCGACCCGTGGGAAGTCTGGCGTCGACGTCACGTTCTGCATCCAGCCGCCGACCGCGTCGTCGAACATCGCCTCCTCGCCCTCCGTCAGTGTGCCGGGCGGCGGCCGGAAGGGCCCCACCTGGCTGGCGTGCACCTGGTCGGTGAGCTCGATCCTGCCGCGGTCGGCGTGCAGCACCAGCACGGTCCCGACGACCCCGCCCAGCGCCCGCGGTTCCGCGTTGTTCTGCACCAGGACGAGGTAGTCCCTCGGTTCGTCGGCGCCCAGCATCGGCGGGATGAGCTGCGCCGCGCGGGCCGCCGTCGCCGTCGACCTGCGCAGGTCGCCGAGCTGCCCTTCCAGGGCGGAGAGGGCGGCGGACACCTGCGGCAGCATCGGCGACCGGTCGATGTCCTCGACGCGCTGCTGCGCGTACCCGACGGACTGGTCGGCGCGCCGCACGTCCGGCGCCACCCCCTCCAGCGGTGCGAGGTCCACGCGGCCACCGTGCGGTGCGAAGGTCGCGGGGTCCGCCACCTCGACGACCGAGGCGAGCTGCGGGAGCGGACCCTGCGCGAGGCGGTCGACCACCGCTGCCATGGTCGCAACGGCTTCCACCGTCGGCCCGACGCCGGGCAGCCGGCTCGCCAGCGTCCAGTGCGGGCCGACCGTCGCCGCCTGGGCGTCCGAGGCATGGTCCTGCAGCTTGGCCACGGTCGTGTCCAGGTGCTCGGTGCGGCCTGCGACGGCGTCGGCCTGCAGCGTGGAGACGCCCCGGGCGGCCTGGGCGAGCGCGTCGCGGGCCCGCACGGCGTCGAGCACCACCCAGGCCATGAGGACCGCGAGGGCTACCAGCAGCCCCGTGACGCTCAGCAGGACCAACTTCAGGTTCCGGCGCCGCCGCCGCGTCCAGTACACCCGCCTCGGCAGCGGCGGCTTCTTCCACGGTGCCGGCGCGGGAGGCGCTGGACGCACCCTCGTGACCGTGGCGAGGCCCCCGGCCCCCGGCGCGGGGTCGCTCGTCCAGGGCTTCCTGAGCGGCAGGACCTTGGCGCCCTCGTCGACGCCGTCGCCCGCCTGCGCACTTCCCGCCTCGACACTGTCCGTCTGCGTACTTTGAGCGGGGCCGCTCACGGGCGAGAACACCGGTGCGTCCGCCCACTTGTCGCCCCATCCAGGATGTGTCACCAGACCCCCCTGATGGCTATGTCCGCACGATCCGCGTCACGTTACCCGCGACCCGTCAAGAGGGCACGGCAGAATTCACCCTCACGCTTTTTTGGGGTGCATTAAGGGGTGATTTAACTTGTAAAGCACCGACAAAGCGGTCGAGGCAAAGTAATGCATGCTTAGAATGGCGCCGGACTAAACAGACTTTTCGAGAGGGGCGTCCCTTATGTCGCTTTCCGTGCTCGCGGTGTGCACGGGCAACATCTGCCGCTCGCCCGCCGTCGAGACCCTGCTGCGCAGCGTCCTCGACTCGTCCGTCACCGTCAGCAGCGCCGGGACGCATGCGCTGGTCGGGCAACCGATCTCCGAGCCCATGGCGGAGCTCCTGACCGCCGGCGGGTTCCCGCCCGCCGCGTTCGCCGCGCGGCAGCTCACCCGAGAGCTCGTCGAAGAGGCAGACCTGATCCTCGCCCTGACCCCGGACCACCGCACCCGGGTGGTCGAGGCGGTGCCGTCAGCGGTGCACCGCACCGTCACCGTCGCCGAACTGGGGCGGCTGTCCAGCACCCTGCCCCCGGGCAGCGTCTTCGGGCAGGACGACGCCGCCCGCCTCGCCACTCTCGTACCCGCCGCGCTCCTCGAACGACCCCACCACGTCGGCCGGCACCACGACGACGAGGTGATCGACCCGTACCGGCGGTCCGCCGAGACCTATCGGCGCAGCTACGACCAGATCCTCGACGCGCTGACCCCGATGATGGCGGCGCTCCGCGCCTGACCGGCGCAGTTCACCCGCGGTCGCACCGCACGTGCCGACGGGCCCGACGGGCCCTTGTCCGTAGACTGGCGGAGTGCCAACGATCCGCTCCCTGCTGGCCCATCCCGAGGAGCGCCGGCCCAGCCCGCCGGCTCCGCGCGCCGACCTCTTCCGGGTCTTCGGCGCGGGCATGGTGCTGTTCGCCGCCGGGCTGGTCGTGACGCTGATCCTCCACCTCACCGGGCGGGGCGGCCTCGAGCCCGTGTGGATCTGCGGCACCGGCATCGCACTCGGCGGGCTCGGCCTGCTCTGGGCCCGCCGCCACCGCTAGCGCTCCCGCCTCCGGCCGCCCCCGCCGCGATCCGCCCGCCCCCGCCGCGGCCCGACTTCGGTCGGTTGCTCTGAGATCGGTCGTTCAACGGACCGATCTCAGAGCAATTGACCGAAGTCATCACTCCCAGACGCGCTCCGCGCTCAGTTCCTCCGCGCGCGCCGGGTCGCGCAGCGCGGCCTCCAGGAGAAGCGGGTCCACGCCCGTGAGCTCGGCCAGCGCCCGGGCCAGGCCCTCGGGCGACACGGCATGTGCGACTCCGGGCCCGCCTGCGTCGGCCGGCGTCTCCGAAACCCACCACGCGACGCGTTTTCCCTCGACGGTCAGCACGTCGTGGCGCTGCCACGTCGGCGGCGCGCCGGGCGCGAGCGCCCGGACCCGCGGATCGAGCTCCACCGCCTCGCCGGGTTCGTCGGGGGCGATATCGGTGTCGCCCTCGAACGGAAGGTCCAGCAGCTCGGCGAGCGCCTCGGCGACGTCGGCCGGGGCGGGGACCACGGGACCGAGCTGGGCCCAGCGTGCCGAGGCGGCGACGGCGAGGTCGTCGACGTGTTCAACGGTGACACCGGACGGCCCCAGCGCGGGCAGCCGGGCCGGGGTGATCGCCCGGGTCTCGCCGCCGCGGGCGAGCGCGGCCAGGCCTGCCCAGACGGCGCGTGCGACGTCGGCGGACACGGTCCTGGGTTCGTCCGCGCGCGGCTCGGGCAACCGCTCCAGCACGGCCGGCCAGTCAGGTCCGGGCAGGTCAGCTAGGTTGTGGAGCCCGCCGAGCGCGGCAAGGACGTCGCCGTCGAGCCCGGCGGTCGCGGGCGGAGCGGGCGGCAGCAGAGGGGTGTCGCCGAGCGCGAACGGCGCACCGACTCGACGCCGCAGGAACCACGCCGTGTACGACACGGCCTGGCGGCCGGGGGCGTCCGGGGAACGCACGGGGGTCAGGAGCGCGCGACGCAGGCCGGGATCGGCCGACACCCGGCCGAGCGCCGCGGCGAGCGGGCCGGGTTCGGCGTCCGTCGCGTCACGCAGCGAGTCGAGGTCCGAGACGGCCTCGACGTCCCCGACCCACGCGCCCCGACCGAGCTCGTCCGCGAGGTGCTCGAGGTACTCGTCCCAGTCGGAGAGCCAGCCGGCGGGGTCGTCCGGCCCGTAGTCGGCGTCGCCGGCGTCGTCACCGTCGGCGGTCACGACGTCAGCGGCCCGGTAGACGACCAGGTCGGCGCGGGCACCGGCGGCGGCGAGGGCGGCCCTCCCCCAGCGTTCGACGACGTCGTCCCGCACCAGGGCGAGGTCCAGGTGCTCGGCCGCCCACGTGCCGAGCAGGGCCGCCTCGCGCAGCGGTACGACGGAGCCGTCCGCGGCCACCGGGAGCTCGCCCAGCCAGAACGGGAGGTCGGCCGAGCCGGTCTCGGCCGCCAGCCGGACCAGCTCGAGCACCGCCACGACCACCTCGGTGGACGTCAGGTCGGCGAGGGCGCCCGGGTCCCGATCGCCCGGATCCGGAGCCGTGCCGGAAGACGACGCGCCCGCCGTCGATGCCGCCGACAGAACGGCCCCGAGGTGCTCGGCGTCGCCGTCGTCCAGCACATCCTCCGCGGCGGCGAGCGCCGTCGATCGGACCGCCGGGTCCGCGAGGAGACCTTGCGGGGTGGTGGGGACGGCGCCGGCGCGTTCGAGCAGCGGATGTGCCGCGTCCGGATGCACGACGCGGACGCCGAGCGCGCGGGTGATCCCGGCGAGGTGTGGTGCGTCGAGCAGGACGGTGCCGCGGGCGCCGCGGGTCACGCGGCCGTCGGCGAGCGGGAGCTGCGCCCCGGCGACCGCCTCGAGCACTGTCGGCTCGCCGGCGTGCGGGGCGATGGCGTCGAGGGCCGCGCGGATCACGCCGGGTTCGGGCGGCAGCGCCTCGACCACGTCCGCGAGGTCGACGGACTCCGCGCCCAGCGAGCGGGCGAGCGCCTGGTACCGCACCGGCACGGTGACCAGGGCCGCGGGGGTGCCGGCGGCGAGCGCGGAGGCGAGGGCCGGGTCCTCGCCGAGCGGTCCGGCGAGGAAGGCCGCGCCCCTCGGCGCGATGCGCGGTGGGGCACCGGGCGCGTCGTCGGCGCCTGCTTCCTGGGGGCGCTCCGGCCCCTGAGCGGGCGTGCCCAGCCGGAGGAGCGGGGTGTCGCGCAGGGCCGCGTCGGCCGCCGCGCGGATCGCGGCGTCGACCTCCCCGGCGGGGAGCCCGGTCGGCACGAGGCCGAGAACCTCGTGCTCGGCGCCGAGCCCGCCGAGGAACGCGGCGTAGGCGCGGCCGGCCTCGGCGGCCACCCGGTCCGACGTCGGGCCCGGGAGCACACCTCGCCGCCCAGGGTCGACGGGGAACGACGCGACGAGCAGGGCCGGGAACGTGAGCCGGACGTCGGTGGGGGTCGGCGCGTGCAGTGCCGCGCTCCCCGCGGCGCGTCCGCCTCTGGTCGGCAGCGCCCAGAGCACCGACCAGTCGGGGCGGCGCGCCTCGGACGGCAGGCCGTCGTCAGGTCCGAGGGCGCCGGACGCGCGGTGCACATGCCACCGGGAACCGACGTCGCGCAGCACGCGCCGGCTCGGCAGCGACGCCGCATCGCGCGGTTCAGAACCCGGCTGACCTGCGAAGTCATCCTCGATGACCACTTCGTCGAGCGCGGGCAGGGCGAGCAGGAGCGCGTCGTCGAGCGCTGCGAGCTGAGCGCGGACGGCGGCGACGGCGTCGGCGTCACGCAGCACGAGCTCGACCACGGTGTCCGGCTCGTCCGGCGCCGTCCCGGGTGCGGGGAACGGCAGCCGCAGCACGGGCAGCGCGTCGCCGCGGGACCGAGCTTCGTCCCGGAGCGCTGCCGTGCGGCCGGCGTCTGGCGCGAGGTCGGCTGTTTGCTCGCCGTCTGGCGCGACCTCGGCACTCCCAGTCCTGAGCCCCAGCTCCGCGCGCGTCGCGGCGAGCGAGAGGCGCACGCCACCGGTGCGCGAGCGGACGACCACGTCGTCGGACACCGAACGGACGGCGGCGAACCCGACGCCGAACCGCCCCACGGCACGCGTCGGGTCGCCGGAGCCCGTACCTGCGTCGGCGACAGCACCGGCGGCGGCCCCGACCTTCCCGGAGGCACGGAGGGATGCCAGCGACGCGACGCCGTCGGCGTCGAGCGGCGCACCCGTGTTGGCCGCGACGAGCCGCACGCCCGCGCCGTCGTCGCCCGGCCCACCTGCGCCGGACCCGTCCGGCTCCAGCCGGAACGTCAGGCGGCCGGGGACCCCGGCGCGCGCGGCGGCGTCCGCGGCGTTCTGCGCGAGCTCGACCACCACCCGGTCGCGGTAGTAGCCGCGGGCGTGGTCCTCCTCGGAGTTCGCGTCCTCGCGGAAGCGCGTGGGCGACGCACGCCACGCCTCGGTCACCGCGCGCCGCAGCGCGCCGGTGCCGAAGGGGTCGCGGGTCACGCGGAGGGTTCGTCCTCGGCCGCGGTCTCGTGCGGCTCGACCCGCGAGA
Source organism: Promicromonospora sp. NPDC060271 (assembly GCF_042726755.1). Taxonomy (NCBI): domain Bacteria; kingdom Bacillati; phylum Actinomycetota; class Actinomycetes; order Micrococcales; family Promicromonosporaceae; genus Promicromonospora; species Promicromonospora sp. NPDC060271. Next base: position 13,207 of record NZ_JBHXBG010000083.1, read on the forward strand.
CGGGCTCGATCTCGTGCTCGTCGATCAGCGGCGCGGGCGCGGGCCAGTCGGTCGGGTGCTCCTCGACGTCGGTCTCCGAGTGCGCGCCGCAGCCGTGGTCGAGCGAGACGACCTTGCCGTCGTCGGGCGACCACTCGTTGGCGCACACGCCGAAGAGCTGCCCCATCGAACCGGACAGGGGGATGAGGAACGCGCAGGTCATGCACTCGGCGGCCGCCGCGACGGCGCCCGCGGTGGTGGGGCCGCGCGTGCCGCGGTACCAGCGCTCGGCGGCCTCGGCCCTGCCCTGCGGGGAAAGCACGCGGGCGCGGGCGAGCGCCAGCTCGTCGATCGCGACCTCGTCCACCTCGGGGTCACCCGTCGGGGTGTACCCGGGCTCGAGCCGCGGGTCGTCGGCGCGGAACGGCAGCACGTCACCCGGGCCGACGTCGCCCGGGCGCAGCCGCTCGGACCACGGCAGCCATGCCGGGGCGAGGATGGCCTCGTCGCCGGGCAGGAGCTCGACCTCGCTGATCGTGGCGGCCCGGCCGCGCGGCACGCGCGTCACGGTGACCGTCCAGTGCCAGCCGCGGTACCCCCGCATGGTCGCGTTGAAACGGTGGGAGACCACCCGCTCGTCCTCGAAGAAGGTGCCGAGGTGCTCCCCGACGTCCTCCGGTCGCTCGGCGACCTCCTGTGCGGCGGCGCGCGCGAGCTCAGCGGCACCGTTCAGGACGGCGTCTCGGCTCGCGCGGGCGGCGATCCGCCTGGCGAACGTTCGTATGGCGGGCGCGATGGTCGTGACCATGTTCCTCGGGACCTCGTGTGGTTTCAGGCGTCGAAGTCGTCTGCGACCTTGCGCAGCATCTTGGCGAGCAGCTCCGGGTTCTTCGGATAACGCCCCTTGCGAAGATCATTCGCCACGCGGTCCAGCATCTGCGTCAGATCAGCGACGATCACAGCCATGTCGTCGGCGGGCTTCCGCTTCGCCTTTGCGACCGACGGCGCGGAGTCCAGCACCTTGACCGCGAGCGCCTGGGGACCGCGGCGGCCGTCGGCCACCCCGAAGTCCACCCGCGCGCCCGGCTTGGGGACGACGCCGTCGGGCAGCGCGGAGGCGTGCAGGAATACCTCGCCTCCGTCCTCGTTGGCGATGAAACCGAAGCCTTTGTCGGTGTCGAACCACTTGACCTTGCCGGTGGGCACTGCGACCTTCTTCTGTGCTTGTCGATACTGCTCAACGAAACTGCTCGGGTAACTGCAGGTGACTGCTCGGGGATTGCCCGGACCGGCCCTGGCTGCTGCGAGCTGAGCGCGCCACCTGGGACCGGAAGCACCAGGTTACCGGGCGGAACCGTGCCGCGTCGCATGCATTGAGCACTCTTCGCCCGCGCGTCCTGCCCGGCGCCTCGTCCCGGAGGGCCGTTTGCGGGGTTTCAGGCCTGTATACCCAGGTCCGCGGCGAGGCGTAGCGCCACCTCGTCCAGCCATGCCTCGGGATCAGCGATCGAGCCGACCTGGTGCCCGAACAGCTCGAACGAGATCACCCCGAACAGCTCGGTCCATGCCATGACGGCGCGGCGGACGGTCTCCGGTAGCCCGGCGCCCGCCGGGCCGGCGCTCTCGATGAGCCCGTGCCGCGCGATGAAGGCGAGCGCGGGCGCGACGGTCCCCGGGTCCGCCGCGGCGCCCGGACCGGTGGCCGGCACCACCGGCGGGCGCGCCCCGGCCGTGTAGGCGTCCCCCACTATGCGGATGAGCACGCGCACCACCCGCGTCGCGGGGTCGACGGTGTCCCGCGGCGCGGCGTAGCCGGGCACGGGTGTGCCGTAGAGGAGCCCGAACTCGCCCGGGTGCGTGACGCACCAGGTCCGGACGGCGCGGAAGGTGGCGAGCCAGCGCGCGGTGACGTCCGACCGGTCGGCGACGGCGGCGTCCGCGGCCTCCGCGGCGGTGCCGAGCTCGTCGTACGCCTCGATGAGGAGGGCGGTGAGCAGCGCGTCGCGGCTCGGGAAGTACCGGTAGACGGCCGAGGAGACCATCTCGACGTCGCGGGCGACGGCGCGCAACGACAGCCCGGCGGCGCCGTCGGTGGTCAGCCGTGCGCGGGCTGAGTCGAGGATCTCGCGGGTGATGGCCTCGCGGGCGAGGGCGCGTGCGGTTCGGGCCGGGCTCATGCGCTCCAGGGTGCCACCGATGGATCACCGCACACAAACGTGAGCACTGCTCTTGCCAAGCCCCACCCGCTCGTGCCACGCTTGCGGCACGCAAACGAGAGCACCGCTCTCAGAATGGAGCAATGATCATGACTGACCGCCACCTCATCGTCGGCGCGGGCCCCATCGGCACCCACGTCGCGGCCCTGCTGGCCGAGCGCGGCTCCCGCGTCACCGTCGTGAGCCGTTCGGGCCGCAGCACCGGGGTCGACGGCGTCTCGCACCTCGCCCTGGACGCCTCCGACGCCGACGCGCTCTCCCGCGCCGCCGACGGCACCGACTACCTCTACAACTGCGCCAACCCCGGCGACTACACGCAGTGGGAGCGTGTCTGGCCCTCGCTCGCCGCGTCCCTCCTGTCGGCCGCGGAGCGCTCCGGCGCCGTCTACGCGATCACGGGCACGCTCTACCCGTACGGCCCTGTCGACGGCCCGCTCTCCGAGGACCTGCCCGACGCCGCGACCGACCACAAGGGACGCCTCCGCGCCCGGATGTGGGCGGACGCCAAGGCCGCGCACGACGCCGGCCGGCTGCGCGCCGTCGAGATCCGCGGCTCCGACTACATGGGGCGCGGCGTCGGCGGCAACGGGCACATCTCGCGCCAGGTTCCCACCGCGCTGCGGGGCAAGCGCGCCGTGATGATGGGCCGCACCGACCTGCCCCACACGTTCACCGACGTCGCGGACGCGGCACGCACCCTGGTCGCCGCCGCGGAGGACCCCGGCGCCCACGGCTGGGTCTGGCACGTCCCGAGCAACGCGCCACGGACCCAGGCGCAGGCCCTCACCGACGTCCTGGCGAGCGTCGGCAAGCCGCCGGTGAAGATCTCCTCCCTGCGCGGCGCCGCCCTCGGCGCCACCGCCCTGGTCTCCCCGCTCATGCGGGAGATGCGCGAGATCATCTACCAGTGGGAGCGCCCGTACGTCCTGGACGACACAGCCGCCCGCGCCCGCTTCGGCATCACTCCGACGCCGTGGGAGGAGGTCTGCCGCCGCACGGCGCGGATCTGAAGCCGTCCCGGGTATGGACCGGCCGAACTTCCGGCCCGGAAACCCGCGTAGCATCGTCAGGATGGCCTCCTCGCTCCCCGCAGCGCCGGCGGCGGCCACGCGGCACTTCGCCGACGACCTCCGGCAGCGCTCGGACACCGCGCTCGCCGCGCTCCTGCGCGCCCGTCCTGATCTCGCCGCGCCGTCTCCCTCCACCCTGCGTTCGCTTGCGGCCCGTGCCTCCAGCCGCACCTCGCTCGAGCGGGCGCTCGCCCGCTCCGACGCCCTGACCCTGCAGGTGCTGGAGGCGGTGCTCGCCCTGGAGCCCGTCTTCCGCGTGCCGTCCGGCTCCCCGGCGGAGGGCTCCGACGGTTCGCCTCTCGCCGGGCCGCTCAGCGCGGAGGTCGTCACCTGGGCGCTCGGCGGGTCGGCCGAGGACGGCCCCCGTGTCGATGCCGCCGTCCGCCGGGCCGTCGAGCAGGCGCTGCTCTGGGACGCGGGCGGCGAGTACGGCACCACGCTCGACCTGCGCACGGTCCCGGGCCTCGACGAGCTGCTCGGCCCGAACCCCGCGGGGCTGGGGCCGCACCTCGACCCCGTCCCGGCCGGGCTGACCGAGGCGGTGGACCACGCGCTCGGGTCGGCCACCGGCCGGACCGAGACGGCGGCGGCGCTGGGCGCGCTCCTGACCGACGCGCCGCCCGGTGCCCGCGCGATCCTCGACGCGCTCGCCTGGGGTCCCCCGGTCGGCGTCGTGCCGCCCGCGGGCACCCGGCCGCGGGACGCCGTGAACTGGCTGGTGACCGAGCATCTGCTGGTCCGGTCGGACGCCAGGCACGTCGTGCTGCCGCGCCTGGTCGGGCTGGCGCTCCGCGACGGGCACACCCATCGCGAGCCGCGCACCCTGCCGCCGGAGCCGCGGGGCAGGCCGGTACCGACAGCCACCGCCGACGCCGAGGCGGCGAGCGCGGCGCTCGAGCTCGTCCGCCGCGTGCGGCTGCTCCGGCAGTCCTGGGACGAGAGCCCTCCGTCGGTCCTGCGCGCGGGCGGCCTGGCCGTGCGCGACCTGCGCAGGGTCGCCGCCCAGCTCGAGACGGACGAGCGGGCGGCGGCCTTCGTGGTCGAGGTCGCCGCGCTGGCCGGCCTCGTCCGGGACGACGGCGAGGCGCCGCCGTCGTACGTGCCGACCGTCACCGACTGGGACGAGCTGGACGACGCCGCCCGCTGGGCTCGGCTCGTCGAGGCCTGGCTCGCCTCCCGACGGGCACCGTGGCTCGTGGGCTCCCGCGACGACAAGGGGGCGCTCCGGGCACCGCTGTCACCCGACCTGCAGCGGCCGTGGGTACCCCGGCTGCGCAACGGCGTGCTGGGCGTGCTCGCGGCCGAGCCGGCCGGTGCCACCGTCCTCGCGCCGGCACCCGAGGACGTGGTCGAGGTGCTGACCTGGCACACGCCGCGGTCCGTCCCGCCGGCGACCGCCGTCGAGGGCCTCCTGGTCGAGGCCGAGTGGCTGGGCGTGACAGGGGCGGGCGCACTCTCGACACCGGGCCGGGCCCTCCTCACCGCCCCGCCCGACGTGTCAGACCCACAGGTCACCCGGGTGACCCGTACGTCTGACATGTCGGCGGGCGATCCCGCTGAGGCGCTGCGCGCCGTCCTGCCCCACGAGGTGGACGAGATCCTGCTCCAGGGCGACCTGACGGGGATCGTCCCCGGCCGCCCGTCGCGCGGGCTCGCACGGCTGCTGGAGCGGTCGACGGACGTCGAGTCGCGGGGCGCCGCCACCACCGTGCGGTTCAGCCCGGCGTCCGTCACGCGGGCGCTCGACCAGGGCGAGACCGCTGACGGCATGCTCGACGAGCTCGCTCGCCGCTCCCCCGTTCCGGTCCCGCAGCCCCTGGAGTACCTGGTCCGGGACACCGCGCGGCGACACGGTGCGGTGCGGGTGGGTACCGCGTCCTCCTACCTCCGGGCCGCCGACGCGACGGTGCTCGCCGGTCTCGAGCACGACCCGACGCTCGTGGGCCTCGGCCTGGTGCGGCTCGCGCCGACAGTGCTCGCGGCGTCCGTCCCCGCGGCCGCCCTGCACGAGGCGCTGCGCAAGCGTGGCCTGGTCTCGGCGCTCGAAGGACCGGACGGGCGCGTGCTCGTCGCCCGCCGGGGCGTGACGGGCCGGGCGATGCCTGCTCCCCGCTCGGCGGCCGCCATCCGGATGGGCGCGGGCACCACCTCCGAGGTCGTCGACCGCAGCCCCGACCCGGAGGCGCTGGTCGCCGAGCTGCGCGCCGTGGAGGAGGCGGCGCGCGCAGGGGCCAGGGCCCGGGCCGACGCCGCAGAGGTCGCGCGGTCGGTCTCGACGTCCGGCGGCGGCATCCCGCTGCGCGGGTACCGCGTGGTCAGCGCGGTGCCGGCTCCGCCGGAGCCGTCGGCGGACCGGCCGCGGCCGGGTGCCCTGGAGCCGCTCGCGGCCGCCGACGCGCCGTCCCTCGACCGCCCGGCGACGCCCGCGGCGGCCGTCGGCGCGGGCGCGGCGCCCAACGGCACGGGCACCCCGGAAGAGGACCCGGGAACACAGCACCCCGCTGACGGGTTGGCACTGCTGCGCGACGCGCTCCGCGACGGCACCACGGTGATCGTCGAGGTGGCCGGCCACACCGGCCGGCTGGAGCGCCGCGAGCTGAAGCCACTGAACCTCGACGGCGGGCGGCTCCGTGCTCTCGACCCGGATCGAGAGGCCGAGCTGACGATCGCCGTCCACCGCATCGCGTCGGTCCTGCCGACGTCGTCCACGCCGTAGGCGCACCAGCAGGACCAGAGCAGAACTGAGGGAGACCCCATGCCCGACGGCCCGTTGATCGTGCAGAGCGACAAGACGCTCCTGCTGGAGGTCGACCACCCGGACGCCGAGAGGGCGCGGCGCTCGATCGCGCCGTTCGCCGAGCTGGAGCGCGCGCCGGAGCACGTGCACACCTACCGCCTGACGGCGCTCGGCCTGTGGAACGCGCGCGCGGCCGGCCACGACGCGGAGCAGGTGGTGAGCACACTCCTGGAGTTCAGCCGCTACCCCGTGCCGCACGCGCTGCTGGTCGACGTCGCCGAGACGATGGCCCGCTACGGGCGCCTCGTGCTGGCGCAGGACCCTGCACACGGCCTGGTGCTGCGCACCACCGACCGGGCGGTCCTCGCGGAGGTGCTGAAGTCACGGCGCACCGCGGGCCTCGTCGGCGAGCGGCTGGACGAGTCGACGGTCCTCGTGCACCCCTCCGAGCGCGGCCACCTCAAGCAGGTGCTGCTCAAGCTCGGCTGGCCGGCGGAGGACCTGGCGGGCTACGTCGACGGCGAGAAGCACCCGATCCGGCTCAGCCCGGTCACCGAGCCACGGAGCGAGCACGAGCAGGCCAAGCCGTGGGAGATGCGGCCCTACCAGGCGCAGGCCGTCGACGGGTTCTGGCACGGCGGCTCGGGCGTGGTGGTGCTGCCCTGCGGCGCCGGCAAGACGATCGTCGGCGCGGGCGCGATGGCGAAGTCCGGGACGACGACGCTGATCCTGGTGACCAACACCGTGAGCGCCCGCCAGTGGCGCGACGAGCTGGTGCGGCGCACGAGCCTCACCGAGGACGAGATCGGCGAGTACTCCGGCACCCGCAAGGAGATCAAGCCGGTCACCATCGCCACCTACCAGGTGCTGACGACCAAGCGGAAGGGCGTCTACACGCACCTCGAGCTCCTGGACGCCCGCGACTGGGGCCTGGTCCTGTACGACGAGGTCCACCTGCTGCCCGCCCCGGTCTTCCGGATGACGGCGGACCTCCAGGCCCGCCGCCGCCTCGGGCTGACCGCCACCCTGGTGCGCGAGGACGGCCGCGAGGACGAGGTGTTCAGCCTGATCGGGCCCAAGCGGTTCGACGCGCCGTGGAAGGACATCGAGGCGCAGGGCTACATCGCGCCGGCCGACTGCGTGGAGGTGCGGCTCACGCTCCCGGAGAGCGAGCGCATGACGTACGCGACCGCCGAGCTGGAGGACAAGTACCGGCTCGCCGCGTCGGCGTCGGGCAAGAAGAAGGTGGTGGAGCAGATCGTGGCGCGCCACCCCGACGACCAGGTGCTCGTCATCGGGCAGTACATCGACCAGCTCGAGGAGCTGGCCGAGCACCTCGACGCGCCGATCATCACCGGGGCGACCACCAACAAGGAACGGCAGCGGCTCTTCGGGGCGTTCCGCGAGGGCGAGATCTCCCGCCTCGTGGTGAGCAAGGTCGCCAACTACTCGGTGGACCTGCCGGAGGCCTCGGTGGCGATCCAGGTGTCGGGTTCCTTCGGGTCGCGGCAGGAGGAGGCGCAGCGTCTCGGGCGCATCATGCGGCCGAAGGCGGACGGCCGCACGGCGCACTTCTACGCCGTGGTCGCACGGGACACCGTCGACCAGGACTTCGCGGCACACCGGCAGCGGTTCCTGGCCGAGCAGGGTTACGCCTACCGCATAGTCGACGCCGAGGACCTGGACGGGTCACCGGCGGATCACACGGCCTCCTGACCGGCCGGACGTGGCATCGGCCCGCTGCTCAGCAGGGCCATGACCGGGCTGTGAAAATGCGCTTCACGCTGGGCGTTTACCTGGGGATTCGTTGCAGATCCGCAACGTCACGCTCTCCGATTGCGTGGCCTTGAACCCGGGGTGACTATCAGGACGTGATCGAGTCCCCAGCTAGGCACGAGCATCAGCACGATCCCAGTACCCGGGCATCCGGGGGCTGGGCGATCGTGGCCTTCGCCGGCCTTGTCGGTGTCGTGCTGGCGGCGACCTCCCAGGCCGCCAACGCCACGGTCTCCATGCCGTCCGATCCGATGCCGTCCGTCTCGCCGCGGCTGTCCGCGGCGACCCAGGCGCAGCTCATGTCGGACGTGCTCCCCGCGTCGCCGCCGATCACCCTCACCGACCAGGTGACGGACGACGCCGGCGCGCTCAGCGACGCCGAGCGCCAGGACGTCGACGCGGCCCTCGACCGGCTCGCCGAGGAGTCGGACCTGCGCATGTTCGTCGTGTACATCGAGAGCTTCGACGGCACCGAGCCCGTGGACTGGGCCAACGCGAGCGCCAACCAGTCGGGCCTCGGCCCGGACGACCTGCTGCTGGCCGTCGCCACCGTCGACCACGAGTTCGGCCTGTCCGTCGACACCAACGTCCCGCTCACCACGGCGCAGCTCCGCTCGATCGACAGGGCGGTGGCATCAGCGGTCGAGGACGAGCGCTGGGCGCCCGCAGCCACGGACGCCGCCGACGCCGTCCGGCGGGCCGGCACCGGCGCGACCGACCCCCTCCTCGTCGCCGGTGTCGCGGTGGCCGGGGCGCTCGTGCTCGCCGCCCTCGGTTACGTCCTGTGGCGCTTCGCCCTCCCCCGGGCCCTCCCCCGGGCCCTGCCCCGGCTGACCCGGCTCACCGACCGCTCGACCACGGCCGGCGGCCCGGTGCCGGACGAGCTCGCCGACCTGCCCCTCCCCGAGCTCGACGAGCGCGCGTCGGGCACCCTGGTCCGCATCGACGACGCGCTCAAGACCTGCGAGCAGGAGCTCGGCTTCGCCCGCGCGGAGCTGGGCGCCGACGCGACGCGGGACTTCGAGCTGATCCTCGCGCGTGCCGCCGCCGACGTCCGGCAGGCCTTCGCGATCCGGCAGGAGCTGGACGTCGCCACGCAGACGGCGGACACGCAGGCCGACGGCGCCCCGCCGGCCGACGACCACGAGGCCGACGAGTACCGCCCGGTGCTGGGGGACGCCGAGCGGCGCGCGCGCCTGACCCGGGTCATCGCGCTGTGCGAGAGCGCCGCCGACACGCTCGACGCCCGCACCCGTGCGTTCGACGACCTGCGCCGGCTGCAGCAGCGCACGCCCGAGCTGCTGGCCGACGTCGTCGCACGGGAGCCGGAGGTCACCGACCGGGTGGCCGCGACGCGCGCGACCCTCGAACGGCTCGCCGGGCGGTATCCGGCGGAGGCGCTGGCGATGGTCTCGGGCAACCCGGAACAGGCCGAGCTGCTGCTGGTCAACGCCAAGGCGGCGGTGTCAGCCGGGCGCTCCGCCCTGGAGGCAGGGCAGAAGGCCGTAGCCGTCGCGCACGCGAGGGGCGCGCAGAACGCGCTCGGCCAGGCGGTCGTGCTGCTCGACGCCGTCGACGCCACCGCGGCGCACCTCGACCGGGCGGCAGGGCGGCTCGACAAGGCGATAGCGTCGCTGACCCAGGACGTGGTCGCCGCCAGGACCGTCGAGGGCGACTTCCGGGTGACCCTCGCGCGCACCGCCGCACAGGCCTCCCTCAAGCACGTCGAGGTCACGCGGGAGGGCGGTGACCCGCTCGCCGGGCTGCAGCGCATCGCGGCAGCGGAGGCCGCGCTCGATGCCGCCCTCGCCGGGACCCGGGACTTCACCGAGGTCGCGGCCCGGGCGTCCGCGCTGCTGCGGGACACCCTCGGCCGGGTCGAGGAGCAGCTCCGGCAGACCGCCGACTTCGTCGCCACGCGCCGCGGGGCCGTCGGTTCGCCCGCACGGACGCGGCTCGCGGAGGCGACGAGGCTGGCCGACGCCGCCCGCTCGCTCCAGCCGGCCGACCCCGCCGCGGCCCTCGGGGAGGCCCAGCGCGCGAGCAAGCTCGTGCAGGAGGCCGCGCGGCTCGCCCGCGCGGACGCGGACGCCGCGGTGATCGCCGCCCAGGCGAAGGCGGACGCGAACGGCTCGGACGCGAACGGCCCCATCACGGGCGGCATGATGCTCGGCGGCATCCTGCTCGACCCGAAGGTCGTGCGCTCCCGCAGGCACGCCGCCACGGCACGGATCGGCGGCGGGTTCGGCGGCGGCGGGTTCGGCGGCGGACGACCCGGAACGCTCCGGCGCCTCGGCACGGTCCGTGCCTGGTGGCCGACGCCCGCGAGATAACGCGTCGTACGTCACATCCGGGTGGGTGCCTCGGGCAAGGGGATCGGGAGTAATTTGTCCTGCCGGTCTCCTGGACCTGGGCGATCGGCTGATCCCCACGAGAGGTAGCCACATGAAGAAGCTCACCCTGCCCGTGCTCCTGCTCCTTGCCCCGCTGCTCGCGTCCTGCGCGGCGGGCAGCTCCCCCGGTGACGCGACGTCGTCCGCTCCGCCGCCGGCCGAGCACGCCGCAGGCGAGGTGCACTGGTCGTACGACGGCGAGGAGGGTCCGGAGGAGTGGGGCCACCTGGCCAAGGACTTCGCGGAGTGTGAGGCGGGCGACGCGCAGTCGCCCATCGACCTGCCCGACCACGCCACCGAGAAGCTGACGGCCCACCCGAGGATCTCGTCGTCGCCGACGGTCGGGAAGTCGGTCGACACCGGGCACACGATCCAGCTCGTGCCCGACGGCGACGCGTCCGAGATCGAGTGGAAGGACAACGAGTTCGACCTGGCCCAGGTGCACTTCCACATGCCGTCGGAGCACACCGTCGAGGGCAAGGCGCTGGACGCCGAGTTCCACTTCGTCCACACGACCGAGGACGGACAGGCGCTCGTGCTCGGTGTCCTCGCCAAGGAGGGTGACGAGAACGAAGCATGGCAGCCGTTCATCGACGGCGCGGCCGAGCCGGGCTCTGACGAGCTGCCGATCGACGTCGCCGCGATGCTGCCGACGGACCCGACGTTCGAGGAGTACGCGGGCAGCCTGACGACACCGCCGTGCACCGAGGGCGTCGACTGGGTCGTCTACCACGAGCCCATAGAGCTGTCGGCGGAGCAGATAGCGGTCCTCAAGCAGACCTACGACAACAACGCCCGCCCGATCCAGCCCCAGGGCGACCGCGAGGCATACGAGGGCACGGTAACGCTCTCGAACGACTGACACCCCCGTTGAGTGCTGGATATTCGCCCTTCCAGCGCGCCTGGAGGGGCGAATAAAAAGCACACAAACCGTGGGGAGGGGGGCCCGCGCCACGGATGGGGGGGGGGGGGAAGGCAGGGTGGGGGTG
>NZ_JBHXBG010000084.1:0-23938 GCF_042726755.1 Promicromonospora sp. NPDC060271
CCGCCCGCCCCACCGCAGCCGGAGCACGCACGCGTCGTCGTCCTCGTTGAGGTCGCCGCCGAGCAGGGACGCGATGAGCTCGTCGTCGGCGGTGCCCGGGGCGCCGGCGGCCGCCCTCGCGAACTCCTCCAGACCCTTGCGCAGGCTGCGGCCACGCCGCTCGACCAGGCCGTCTGTGTAGAGCCACAGCGTGTCACCGGCGCCGAGGTCCACGGTTCCCTGACCGGTCTCCGGCCCGGTGGGGAGCGTGGCGTGCAGCCCGGACCGGTCCGCCGCGATCGACGCGGGGGCCCGGGCCGGGGCGGTGGCGGAGGCGACCGCACCCAGCGGCATCCAGCGGCCCTGCCACAGGAACTCGGGGCCGCGGCCGGGCCGCGTCACGAGGGGTGGGAGGTGCCCCGCGCACGCGAACGCGAGCCGGCCCGTCGTGACGTCGAGCTCGGTGTAGACGAGCGTGGACCCGAAGCCGACGCCGCGCCGCCGGACGAAACGGTCCACGCGGGCGAGCACCGCGGCCGGGCCGACGCCGCTCTCTGCGTAGCTGCGCACGACGGTCCGGAGCTGTCCCATCGCGGTGGCCGACTGCAGCCCGTGCCCGACGATGTCGCCCACCGTCAGCGCGAGGGTGGTGTCGTCGACCCAGAAGGCGTCGTACCAGTCGCCGCCGACCTCGAGCGAGCGTTCCGCGGGCCGGTAGTCCGTGCTGATCCGGGCACCCTCGGGCTGCGGCAGGTGCTCGGTCAGCATGGCGCGCTGCAGCTCGTGCGCGACCGACACGCTCTGCTCGTGCAGCACCGCGCGGTCGAGGGCGACACCGCCCTGCTGTCCGGTGGCGGCCAGCGCGTCGCGGTCCAGCGCGTCGTCTCCCGCGTGCGCCCGCGGGGCGAGGACGAGGACACCGTGCAGGGTGTCCGCGCCGTGCAGCGGGACGGTGACCTGACCGTCGGACGCGATCACCACCCCGGCCCCGACCGCGGTCGGTGCCGCGGACGACACGTCCGCCGCCGGGCCGTCACCCAGCCGTGCCCGCAGGACGAGCGCCCCCGACTCGTCGGCCAGCCAGACCGACGCGGACCCGGCACGGAACTCGTCGACCGCGGCGTGCACGAGCGCCTCGCAGACGCCCCCGACGCCCGCCGCCCGGGCGAGGGCGGTGGTGGTGGCCAGGAGGGTGCGGACGCTCGCGGCGGCCCGCTCCGCCTCCGCGCGAGCCGTCATGAGCTCGCGCTCGAACCGTGAGCGTTCGCGAGCGTCGAACAGGGCGACGTCGATGACGACATCACCGTCGGCACCGTCGGCACGGTGCAGCTCGGCGGAGAGCAGGACCGGACGGTGGCCGCCGCCCGCGCCCAGCTCGACCGCGATCTCCTCGACGCGGCCCTGCATGTGCAGCAGCGGGGAGAGGTGCGTCTCCCAGTAGATCCGGCCACCCACCGACAGCAGCGCGCTCAGCCGGGTGCCCCGCAGGTCCCGTGCGCCGTCGTCGGCGAACCAGCCGCGGAACGTGTCGTTGGCGTCGAGGATCGCGCCCGTGCCGTCGAGCCGGAGCAGCGCCACGGGGGCGGAGTCCCAGGATCTGGCGCGTCCCGGAGGGGTCACGGCGAGAGGTACTCGCGCATGGCGGTGATCAGCGCCTGGGGGGCGCTGAGGTTCGGGCAGTGGCCGACGGCGTCGATGAGGGCTAGCTTGCTGTCGGCGAGCCGGTCGTGCACGTACTCGCCCACCTCGACCGGCGCGATGGCGTCCTCCCGGCACTGGACCACGAGGCTCGGTGTGCTCACGGCCGCCAGGTCCGCGCGGTTGTCGGACAGGAAGGTCGTGCGAGCGAAGCGCTTGGCGATGGCCGGGTCCGTGCGGCAGAAGGAGTTGGTCAGCTCCGCACCGAGCTCGGGGCGGTCCGCGTTGCCCATGATCACCGGAGCGATGAACGCGGACCACCCGAGGTAGTTGGCGTCCATGGTCGCCAGCAGCTCGTCGATCTCCTCGGCCGTGAACCCGCCGCGGTAACCGTCGTCGTCGATGTAGCGCGGGCTGGGGCCGACCAGCACCAGGCGGTCGAACAGCTCCGGCCGTCGCGCGGCCGCGAGCAGCGCGATCGTCGCACTCACCGAGTGGCCGACGAACACGACCGGACCGAGCGCGAGCTCGTCCAGCAGCTCGATGACGTCCTGGGCGTAGCCCTCGAGGGAGGCGTGCCGGTCGGGGTCGTACGCCGTGAGGTCCGAACCGCCGGCGCCGACGTGGTCGAACAGGACCACCCGGTAGTCGTCCTCGAAGGCCGGGGCCACCAGCCGCCACATGGACTGGTCGCAGCCGAAGCCGTGAGCGAGCACCATGGCGGGGGCGCCCTCCGGGCGGCCGGTGATCCTCGTGTCGTGCCGGGTGGAGATGGTCACCGGCCCAGTCTAGGCAGTGCGGAGCACCGGAGAACCGAGAGCACCGCCTACGACCAGCCGTGCGGTCGGCCGGCGTTCACAGGTCCCCGACGATGTTGATGCGGTTGCCCGCCGGATCCGCGAACACGGCGAAGACCATCGCGATCTCCGGGATCTCGGTCCGGCCGGCGACCACCGACCCGCCTTCGGCCTCGACCTGGGCCAGGGTGGCGTCGATGTCCGAGACCCGGATCACGGGACGCGGCTCCTGGAGGTCCGCACTGCGCGGAACCACCTCGCCGTAGATCGCCCCGCTGCGCGGCTCGTTCGCGTACGTCGCCTCCGCCGACCAGCCGAACACGCGTCCGTAGAACGCCCACGTTCCGTCGACGTCGTCGGCGGGGATCTGCAGCCACGTCACGAGATTCTGGTTCATCGCGCAACGCTATCGCCGTGCACGACCCCGATCAACGAAACGCGAGACCGGGCAGGTCGAACGGGGCCCGCTCACGACCGGTTGCGCACGAGCGCACGCGTGACCGCCGTGACCACCGTGCCGCCCACCAGCGTGCCGACCAGGACGAGGATTGCCCCGACCGCCCAGAGCCCCGAGTCGTCGGTGGACTCGGCGTGGAGCGTCCAGGCGGCCGTGAACGGCAGGCTGACCGCGAGCACCGCGAGCCATGCCGGGAGCACCAGGGCACCGACCACCACCAGGGCGACGAGCACCACCACGCACGCGATCACCTGGGGTGCCTCGTAGGGTCCGGTGACGGCGCCGGTGGTGGCGTCGACCTCGTGGGTCGTGTCCCGGCCCAGGGTCCACCACGTGGCGGTCGTCAGCGCGGCGATGACGAACGTGAACAGAGCGACCAGGTAGCTGTTCTGCGGCATGGTCCCCATAGTGCCCTTCCTGGGCGCCGGTCCCCCCGCGGCGCGGCGCCTGCCCACCCGGATCTTCCGCACTTGACGCAATCTTGACCAACCGCCCAGACAGTGGCAAACTCCCCAAATGGTGGCGCTAACATCGCAGTTCGCACCACCGTGGGCGGCCATCGCCCGACCAGCGCCCGAGAGAGACAGTCAACGACGACAGTCGAGCACAAGGGGAACATGATGCCGATCAGCGCTGCGAACCACCGTCCTGCGCCAGCCCGTCCTGTGCCAGCCCGTCCCGGCCCGTTGCGCGCGGCGTACGCGTCCGGGGCCGCCGCGATCCTCCTGCTCGCCGGCGGGTGGGTCCCCGCCGCGTCGGCCCCGGCCGGTCCGGCCGACGAGGCCGCGCCGGCGGAGGCCGGGGCGATGGCCTGGGAGACCCTGATCGACGGGAACTCGTTCGCCAGCCGTGCCGCGCTGGAGTCGGAGTGGAACTACCTGTACCCGTGGGGGTCCGACCACAACGGCACGGCCCGCATGTACGCCAGCTCGACCGACAGCAACCACCTGTACCTGTCGCCCGCCGGGCAGCTCAACATCAAGGCGACCCGGATCACCTGGGACGAGGGGGTCAGCGACAAGGACCCGCACCTGCCCATCAGGTACCACTCGGCCGCGATCCACGCGAAGAACCAGATCCTCGTCAACGACACCTACCCGAGCTACGAGATCCGCGGCGAGTTCCAGGCGCCGTCGGCCCGGGGCACGTGGCCCGCGTTCTGGATCACGGGGGCGAACAGCTGGCCGCCGGAGAGCGACATCCTCGAGTTCAAGGGTGACGCCCGGAACTGGTTCAACACCTACGACGGCGGCTGGGACAACACGATCGTCCCGGTCGGCTCGCCGGGGAGCTGGCACGAGTACCGGATCTGGATGACCAAGATCAACGCGACGGACGTCGAGATCCACTACTACCTCGACGACGTGTGGAAGGCCAGGCACGTCGGGTCGAACTTCGTGGGCAAGCCGATGAACCTGATCATCAACCTGCAGATGGAGGGGTCGTCGGGCACGCCGGGGCCCACCACCGAGACCCACTTCCGGGCCCGCAACGTGTACGTGGGCCGTACCGCCAACTGACCGGTCCGCAGGACCAGCCGATCACCGATCGGTCCGCGACGACGCGTGAGGAACTCCCAGCCATGAGCATTCGACGTACCTCGCGCGGTCTGGCGGCGGCCGCAACGGTCCTCGCCCTCGCGGCCGGCGCGGCCGGTGTCGCGGCGCCGGCCGCCGCCGACGTGCCGACGGTCCCCGACCCGATCGAGTACGGCGCCTATCCGGCCGTGGCCGACCCCGGGGCGTCGTCCGGCAGCTACTTCCGGCCGCACTGGTACGACACCGACGGGCGCCACATCCAGGCGCACGGCGGCCAGATCGTCACGCGCACCGCCGAGGAGCTCGGCGTCGAGGCGAGCGAGACCACCGCCGTCGAGCAGGACGGCGCCACCGTCTACCACTGGTACGGCGAGGACCGGTCCAACGGCTACTACGAGAGCCCCGGCGTCTCGCTGTACACCTCGACCGACACCTACAACTGGACGAACGAAGGCGTGGTGCTGCGCTCGGTCACGTCGCGCGCGGAGCTGGAGAGCGAGTACTTCGACGCGCTCTACGACACGGTGGCCGACGACGGCACGCCGGACGTCGAGCGCATCGACGAGCTGTTCTACCACCTCAACGTCCGGGCCACGACGGAGGCGGGCACCGCGCAGCTCAACGCGATCTTCGAGCGGCCGAAGGTGCTCCACAACGAGCGCACCGGCAAGTGGGTGATGTGGTGGCACTCCGACGGCAGCGTCACGCCCGGCGGCAGCAACTACGCCCGGTCGCTGGCGGCGGTCGCCGTCGCGGACTCGCCGGCCGGCCCGTTCGAGCTCCAGGGCGCCTACCGCCTCTACAACGAGCCGACGTACCGGACCGCGTGCAACATGCCCAGCGCCGTGCCCGGCCAGGCCCGCGACATGACCGTCTTCCAGGACACCGACGGCACCGCCTACGTCGTCTACTCCTCCGAGGAGAACCGCAGCCTCTACATCGCGAAGCTCGACGACGAGTACACCAACGTCGAGAAGACGACCACGACGGACGAGGTGGGCATCCAGTTCTCCGCCGACGGCCGGTACCCGCGCATCTGGGCCGACGGCTCCGAGGGTGCACCCGTCGCCGGTACGGACTACGGCATCGTGCGCCGCTGCGGCGTCCTGGAGGCGCCGGCGGTCTTCGTGCACGACGGCAAGTACTACACGGTCGCCTCGGGCGCGACCGGCTGGGCGCCCAACCCGGAGACGTACTACACCGCCGACTCGATGCTCGGCACGTGGATCCGCGGCGTCGACCCGGACGACAGGTACGAGAACGTCGCCTACAACACGATCCCCGAGGGCGGCGACGGGCTGCTGTCGGTCGGCGACTCGCGCCGGACGAGCTTCGGGTCGCAGTCCACCAACGTGTTCCCGCTCGACGCGGCGTCCGGGAGGTTCGTGTACATGGGCGACCGCTGGAACGCCGGGGCCGCCGACTCCACGTACGTCTGGTTGCCGATCACCATCGGCGAGCGCGGGAGCCTTGAGATGCGCAACCCCGCGGTCGAGGACGCCCGCTGGGCGGACGGGTGGACGGGCCGGTACTGGGACGACAAGGGCGCGGGCCGGTACATCTGGGAGGTCACCGACGACCGGCTCCCGGAGAGCGTCCGCACCAACGACGACCTCTCGGAGGCCCTGCCCGCCACGGTGGAGGTCACGGCGAACGGCGTCGCGACGGACGTCGCCGTCACGTGGAGCCCGGACGTGATCCGGTCGGCGGGTCCGCAGACGATCACGGGTACCCTTGCCGGTGACGACGAGTTCACGGCCGGCCGGACGTTCCGGCGCACGGTCGAGGTGGTCGCGCACGGTGTGCACAACCTCGCGCCGTCGGCGGAGGTCACGGCGTCGGTCCGGCAGGAGCTCGCGGCGAGCACCACGGACGGGCGGCTCGGCAAGGGCTGGGACGACTGGGCGGCCGGGGGCAACCACCCGCGGAACAGCACCCTCGACTACGCGTGGTCCGGGCTGCGTGCGCCGCGGGAGATCGTGGCCCACCTGTACAAGGACGGCACCACCGCGACCTGGCCGTCGCGGATCGCCGTGGAGTACGTCGACACCAACGGCGACTGGCAGCGGACGGACGTCGCGGCCGACGTCGCCCAGGACGCCTCCGGCCCCGCGCCGGTGGTCCGGCTGGACACGTCGTCCGTGCCGCCGACGACCGCGGTCCGGCTGCGGCTGACGACCGAGGCCGCGACGTGGCAGGCGGTCGCGGAGGTGGAGATCCTCGGGCTCGGGCCGACGTCGGCCACCGATCTCGCGACGCTGGCCGTCGACGGCGAGCCGGTGGCCGGCTTCGACCCGGCGGACTGGGACCAGACGGTGGTCACCACCGGCTCCGAGCCGGTCATCTCAGGCACCGCGGCGGATCCCGCCGCGACCGTCACGGTGGACCAGCCCACCGCCGAGCGCCCGTGGGCGCACGTGACGGTGACGACGGCGGAGGACGGTGCGGCGGCCGCCGAACGGGTCTACCTCGTGCGCGTCCTGAACCCCCGCAGCGACGCCCGGCTGACGGGACTTACGGTCGACGGCGCCGCGGTCACCGGGTTCGACCCCGCCACGTCCGACTACCGGGTGGATCCCGGACCGTGGGGTCCCGTGCCCGAGGTGACCGCCGACCCCGTCCAGGACGACGCGACCGTGACAGTTCGCGCCGACCAGTCGGCCGCACGCGTGACCGTCACGGCGCCCGACGGGCGTACGACGCGGACGTACACGGTCACGTTCGCCGCCACGGGGTGCGCCGACGAGGAGCTGGGCGCCCCGTGGCTGTTCGCCACGCTGGCGACCCGCCCGGCGTCCGCCTGCGAGGGGGAGGGGGCGGCATTCCGCATCGCCGACTCCGACGACGGCCTGTGGACGAACAAGGACAACCTCAGCGTCGTCTACCAGCCGGGCCGGCTGCCCGTCGGGGGGTCCGTGCAGACGTACGTGGCGGGTCTGGACCGGGGAGCGAGCGGCGACCCGCGCGCGGGTCTCGTCGTCCGCAACGACCTGTCGGCGGCGGGCAAGGGGAGCGCCGACGGCTACGTCGACCTCGTGACCAGCCCCTCGGGCGCATACCTGCAGTGGGACTCGAACGGCGACGGCTGGCTCGACAGCGAGGGCAGCAAGGTCGCGCTCGCGACGGCGCCCGTCGAGCTCCGGCTCGAGCGGACGGACGAGCGCACGATGACGGGCTACTACCGCACGTCGCCCGAGCGGCCGTGGGCCCAGGTCGGGACAGCGCCGCTGACCGGCGCCGACGAGAGGCTCGACGCCGGCGTCACCGCCACGGCGAACAGCACCCGCGCGACGGCGACGGCGACCTTCCTGCGTACGCGGTTCTGGGACGAGCCGGAGAGCGCCGACGCCGTGGGCGTCGGCACGGTGGCCCGCAGGGCGCCGGTACTGCCGGCGACGGTGGGCGTGACGCTCGCCGGGGGCGGCCGGACGACGTCCGCCGTCGATTGGGAGCCTGTCGCGGAGGCCGCGTACGCCGAGGCCGGGACGTTCACCGTGCGCGGCGCGGTGGTGGGGACCGGGCTCGTCGCGGTCGCCACGGTGACCGTCGCGCCGTGGCCGGTGCGCGGCACCGTCGGGCGGGAGGTCACCTTCACCGCGGGCGGTTTCGCGCCCGGCGAGGCGGTGTCCGTCGAGCTGAGGACGCGCTCGTGGCCATGGAAGAACGTGCCGCTGGGCGAGGTGACGGCGACGGACGGCGGCACGGTCACGCCGCGCTTCGTGGTCCCTCGGGTGCGCCCGGGCGCCCACGACCTCGTGCTGCGTGGTGCGGGCTCGCGCACCGACCTCGTCCTGCGTCTCGTGGTCCGCCTGGAGTGACCTGTACCACGAAGCTCGTTTCACCCACGTCTTGACGCGGCCCCCCGAACGATTAAGTTAGGTCAGGCAAACCTAAGTACCGCCACGTCGCCCGTTCCGGGCGGCGTGGCGGTGCTTCGCCGGTACCTTCCCCATCGCTTCCCATCCCCTTTCGAGGAGCCTTCCGCATGCCCTCACGCCTGCCCGCAGCGACGCAGCCAGCGACCCAGCCGGTGACTCAGCCAGTGACCGTGACGCCCGTCCCGGGCGCGAGCCACGACACGACAGCACTGTTGCGCGGGGCCACCGCGAGCGTCTATGCGGACACGGTCCGCGAGGTCGCGGACGACGTCGCCGCCCGGCTCGGCGCCGTCACGCAGCCGTTCTCCGGCGCCAGCCGCTCCGAGCTGCGCGCCCTGGTGGACGCCGTGGATCTCGACGGCCCGCCGTCCGGCACCCGGGAGGCGCTGCGCGAGGCCGGCGACCTGTACGCGCAGCACGCGATCTGGTTCCACGAGCCCACCTACACGGCGCACCTGAACTGCCCGGTGGCGCTGCCCGCGATCGGCGCGGAGACGATGCTCGCGGCCATCAACACGTCGGTGGACACCTACGACCAGTCCACCGTCGCGACCTTCATGGAGCGCCGCCTGGTCGAGTGGACGGCGGGCCGCATCGGCTTCGCGGTGGGCGCGGAGGACGACGTGACGGTCGCCGACGGCATCTTCACGTCGGGCGGCACCCAGTCCAACTTCCAGGCCCTGTTCCTGGCGCGCGAGAAGTCGCGCCGCGCCGGAACCCGGCTGGAGTCCATGCGCATCCTCGCCACCGCGGTGAGCCACTTCAGCATCGCCAAGTCCGCCCTGCTCCTCGGCCTGCCGGACGACGCAGTGGTCACGGTCGGCACGGACGCCGACGGCCGCATGAGCCCCGACGCCCTGGCCCAGACCCTCGTCGACATCGAGCGCACCGGCGACACGGTGATCGCCGTCGTCGCGACCGCTGGGACCACCGACCGCGGCTGCATCGACCCCCTTACCCCGATCGCCGACCTGTGCGACGCCGTGGGCACCTGGCTGCACGTCGACGCCGCGTACGGCTGCGGGCTGCTGGTCAGCCCGCGCCGCCGCCACCTGCTGGCCGGCATCGAGCGGGCCCGCAGCGTCACCGTCGACTTCCACAAGTCGTTCTTCCAGCCCGTGTCCTCCAGCGCGCTCGTCGTCCGGGAGCGGGCCGACCTCGCGCCCGTCGCCTGGCACGCCGACTACCTCAACCCCGAGGAGAACGCGGAGCCCAACCAGGTCGACAAGTCCCTGCAGACGACCCGCCGGTTCGACGCGCTCAAGCTCTGGGTCACGCTGCGCGCACTCGGCGCGGACGGCGTCGGCGCGATGGTGGACGCCGTCTGCGACCTGGCCGCCGCGGTGCACCAGGACCTCGCGACCGACCACGACTTCCGGGTCGTCGGCACCACCGAGCTGTCCACCGTCCTGTTCCGCTACCAGCCCGATGGCCTCGACGCCGCACGCGCGGACGCCCTGGTACCGCAGGTGCGGCGCGTGCTGTTCGACTCGGGCCGCGCCCTGGTCGCCAAGACCGTCATCGACGGCCGGCCCTGCCTCAAGCTCACCCTGCTCAACCCCGACGCGACGCTCGCCGACATCCGCGGCGTGCTCGAGCTCGTCCGCTCGGCCGCGCACGGCCTGCTCGCGGGGGAGGCGCTGCTGGACGCCGACGAGCCGCCGTGCCGCGACGTGCACCCGCGACTGGCCCGCGCCGCCCTGGATACCGACGGAGAGAAGCGATGACCCGCACCTACGACCTGCTCGGGATCGGGATCGGCCCGTTCGACCTCGGGCTCGCGGCGCTCGCGGAACCCCTCGACGACGTCGAGGCGGTGTTCCTCGACCAGCGCGACGGCTTCTCCTGGCACGCCGGGATGCTCATCGAGGGCACGACGCTGCAGGTGCCGTTCCTGGCCGACCTGGTGACGATGGCGGACCCGACGTCGCCGTACTCGTTCCTGGCGTGGCTCAAGGCGACGGGGCGGCTCTACCAGTTCTACATCCGGGAGTCGTTCTACCCGCTGCGCGCCGAGTACGACCAGTACTGCCGGTGGGTCGCGGAACAGCTCCCGACGCTGCGCTGGGGGCGGCGCGTGACGAGCGTCGTCCGGGTCGCCGACCCGGCGGCTGACGGCGAGCCCGGCGGCTACGTGTTCGAGGCGACCGCCGAGACCGTCGACGGTGTCGAGAGGCACGTCGAGAAATACTGTGCCAAGCACCTCGTGCTCGGCACCGGGACGCAGCCGCGCCTGCCCGCTCACCTCCAGGGCCTCGAGGGCGCAGGCCCCGTCGTGCACACCAGCGACTACCTGCCGCACCGCGATCAGCTGGCGGCGTCCGGCTCCGTGACGGTCGTCGGCAGCGGGCAGTCCGCCGCCGAGGTGTACCGCGACCTGCTGGACGGCTGCGGCACGGGCGCGGGGGAGCACCGCGTGGACTGGGTGACCCGCTCGCCGCGGTTCTTCCCGATGGAGTACACGAAGCTGACGCTCGAGATGACGTCGCCCGAGTACACCGACCACTACGTGTCCCTGCCCCTGGAGCAGCGCGACGTCCTGGCCCGCGAGCAGCGCAACCTCTACAAGGGGATCAGCGGCGACCTGATCGACGACATCTACGACACCCTGTACCGCAAGTCGGCGCTGGGCGCCGAGGTGCCGACCACGCTCCTGTCCGACACCGAGGTGACCGACGCCCGGTTCGACTCAGGCGGCGCGGGCGGTGCGGGCGAGTACGTCCTGACGCTGCGGCACGCCCAGCTCGGGACGACGGCGGAGCACCGGACCAGGGCGCTCGTCGTCGCGACGGGCTACGCCCCGACGGCGCCGGGCTTCCTGGCGCCCGGCCTGGTCAACCTCGACCACCGCGGCCGGTACGCCGTCGCCCGCGACTACACGGTGGACGACGACCGGCGGATCCACGTCGTGGGCGTCGAGGAGCACACCCACGGCGTCACCGCACCGGACCTCGGGTTCGGACCCTGGCGCAACTCCGTGATCCTCGCTAACGTCACGGGCCGCGAGCCGTACGCGACGGAGCGCCGGATCGCGTTCCAGCAGTTCGGCCTGCCGGCCCCGCGGGTCGAGGCCGCCGAGCCCGCCGAGCCCAGGGCCGCGACCAGCCAGCCCGACGACGAGATGGAGGCCGCCCGGTGACCGCCCCGACGACCGTGCACACGTTCACCACGACCACCCGGCTCGGCGAGATCACCATCGAGCCGGTAGACCCGGACCGGGACGCCGAGCTCGTCCAGGGCTGGCTCGCGCACCCCGCCGCCTCGTACTGGCAGATGGCCGAGCTGCGCGTCGACGAGGTGCGCGAGTACCTCGCCGGCGTCCAGGCGGGCCCCCACGAGGCCGCCTGGCTCGGCCGCCTCGACGGCGAGCCCGTCTTCATGACCGAGACGTACGACCCGGCGCACGTCCTGCTCACGGACGTCCACGACGCCCTGCCCGGCGACCTCGGCATGCACCTGCTCGTGGCCCCGCCCGTCAACCCGCGGCACGGCCTGACCGACGCCGTGATGACGGCGGTCATGCGGTTCTGCCTCACCGACGCCTCACCCGACGGCGGCGGCCGCGGCGCCACCCGGGTCGTCGTCGAGCCCGACGTCGGCAACCGGAAGATCGCCGACAAGAACGCCGCCGCTGGCTTCCGCGTCCTGCGCGAGCTGGACCTCGGCCGTGGCGCGCACGCCAAGCGCGCCGCGCTGAGCGTCGCCACCCGTGCCGACTTCGCGGCGTCGGCCCTCGGCGACGGCGTGAACCCGGCCACCCACCTGACCGCCGACCACATGGAGCACGCCCACCGGCACCTCGCGGCCAAGGCGCTCGCCGAGCTCGCGCACGAGCGCCTGTTCCAGCCCGAGCCCGACGACGCCCCCGGCGCCCCGGCGGACGGTTTCCGCCTCGCCCTGGACGGCGTCACCTACCGGTACACCGCACGCCGGTACGCCCTGGAGCACTGGGTGGTCGACCCGGCCTCCGTCCGCCGCACGGCCGCCGCGGGGATGCGCGGCGACGTCGAGCTGCCCGTCGACGCGCTCGAGCTGGTCACCGAGCTGCAGCCCCTGCTGCAGGTACCCGACGCCATGCTCGCGACCTACCTCGAAGAGCTCTCCTCGACCCTGGCCAGCGCGGCCGCGAAGCGGGAGCGCGAGCTCGACGGGCACACCCCTTCGGTGCGCGGCCTGCTCGAGGCGATGCGGACGGCGTCAGGCACCCGGGCCGCCGCCGAGGCGTTCCAGCAGGTCGAGGCGGCCATGTCCGAGGGCCACCCCGGCTTCGTCGCGAACAACGGCCGCATCGGCTTCTCCCTCGGCGACTACCGCGCCTACGCCCCCGAGCGCGGCGCCCGCATGCGCATGCTGTGGCTCGCCGCCCGCCGCGAGCACACCCACCTCGCGCTCGCCGCCGACCGGTCCGAGCAGGACCACTACGGCGCCGAGCTGTCGGACGCCGAGCGCGCGGCCTTCGCCGACCGGCTCGCCGCACGCGGCCTGGACAGCGCCGACTACCTCTACCTGCCCGTGCACCCCTGGCAGTGGGAGCACCGCGTCGCGATCACCTTCGCCGCCGACGTCGCCCGCGGCGACCTCGTACCGCTCGGCCCCGGCTCGGACGAGTACCAGCCGCAGCAGTCGATCCGCACCATGTTCAACCGCACGCGCCCCGAACGGCACTACGTCAAGGTCGCGCTCGCGATCCAGAACATGGGGTTCCTGCGCGGACTGTCGCCCGCCTACATGCGCGCGACGCCGTCGATCAACGACTGGGTCGAGGGCCTCGTCACGAACGACGCGACCCTGCGGACCGCGGGGTTCGGCGTCCTGCGCGAGGTCGCGTCCATCGGCTACACGGGCGACGTCTACCACCGCACGCCCCAGCCCAACGCCCACCGCAAGATGCTCGCCGCCCTCTGGCGCGAGTCGCCCGTACCGCGGCTGGCCGCCGGCGAGCGGCTGGTGACCATGGCGAGCCTCCTGCACCGGGACGCGAGCGGCGCGGCGTTCGCCACCGCCCTGGTCCGCGAGTCCGGCATCGCGCCCGAGCAGTGGCTGCGCGCCTACCTCGACGCCTACCTGTACCCGCTCGTGCACTGCCTGAAGACCTATGAGCTGGCGTTCATGCCCCACGGCGAGAACCTCATCCTCGTGCTGCACGACGGCGTGGTCCGCCGCGCCGTCATGAAGGACATCGGCGAGGAGGTCGTGGTCCTCGGCGACCGGCCGCTGCCCGACCGGATCGAACGCATCCGCGAGGTGGTCGACGACGACGAGAAGGCGCTCGCGATCTTCACCGACGTGTTCGACGGCGTGCTGCGCCACCTTTCCGGGATCCTCGCCGAGGACGGCGTGCTGGGCGAGGACCGGTTCTGGGCGCTCGTCGCGGAGACCATCGACCGGCACGCCGCGGAGCACCCGGACGGGCCTGGGCTCGGGATCGACCTGCGTGCCGCGCGGTTCGCGCACTCGTGCCTCAACCGGCTGCAGCTGCGCAACACCCTCCAGATGGTCGACCTGACCAACCAGTCCCAGTCGCTGATCTACGCGGGCACCCTGGCCAACCCGGCCGGCCGAAGAGCCGACGGATGATCGAGGACGAGCAAGAGATGATCGAGAGATGATGGGGAACGTGCAGTTCGACCTGTTTCGTGACGACCTCGGCATCCCGCACGTGCGGGCCGCCTCCGAGACCGCGCTGGCCTACGGCCAGGGCTGGGTGACCGCACAGGACCGCGGCCTGCAGATCGAGGCCGACCGGATGCGGGCCGAGGAGCGGTACGCCCAGATCGCCGGCGCGGCGGGCGACGCCTGGGACCGGTTCGCGGCCAGGGAGCGCCTGGCCGTGACGGCCCGCGCGATCTACGACGCCCTGGACCGGTCCGAGCAGGAGTGGCTCGCGGCGTACGCCGACGGCGTGAGCGCGGGCCTGCTGGCCGGCGGGCGGGACGTGCCGGAGCTGGCCGGGGTGCCGCACGAGCCCTGGCGGCCGTGGACGCCGATCGGGGTGTTCCTCACCGCGCACGTGCTGTTCAACGGTTTCCCGGGCATCCTGTGGCGCGAGCACGTCGCCAGGCACCTGCGCGTGCCCGGCGTGCCGCTGGAGCAGGTGCTCGGCCTGTTCGCGGCGGACGCCGGACCGAGCTCCGGCTCGAACGCGTGGGCGGTGCACGGCTCGAACACCTCGTCGGGCAGTCCGCTCGTCGCGGGGGACCCGCACCGCACGCTCGAGCTGCCCGGCCCCTACCAGCAGGTCCGGCTCGCCTGCACCGACCCGGCCGCGCCGTACGACGTGCTCGGGTTCGCCTTCCCCGGGGTGCCCGGCATCCCGCACTTCGGGCACACGGGCTCCGTGGCCTGGGGCATCACCAACGCCGCCGCGCACCACGTGGAGGTCGTCGCCGACGGCGCGGACAGCTCCGGCGCCGACGGCTGGCACCTGCACTGGCCGGCGCGCGAGCTCGCCGACGTCGGCGTCGCGTCCTGGCGCGCCCTGCTGCACGCCCGCACCGCCGGTGACGTCGCCGAGGCGTTCAGCGGGTGGGTGGACCCGGTCAACCGGGTCCTCGCGGCGGACAGCACCGGCGAGGTGCTCAGCATGACGGCGGGCAAGGTCCCCGCCGCCGCCGACCGCGCGCTGTCCGCTGCCAAGCCCGCCGACGGGTACGTGGACCTGCCCGCGCCGGTGCGGGTGACCCAGGTCGCCGTCGACGCGAACGAGCGGCCCGTGACCCAGCCGCCTGCCGAGCTGGACGGCCGCCCGGGTCTCGGCCCGCGCGACGTCCGGCCCGGCCGCGAGGCCCACGACCTCGGCTGGTCGTACGCGCCGCACCGCGCGGAGCGGATCCGGCAGCTGCTCGCCGCGGCGACCGTCCCCGAGTCGCCCGCGACGCAGGCGCGGATCCACGGCGACACACGCGACCTGGGCGCGCCGCGCCTCGTCGCGCACCTCGCCGACGACGCGTCCGCCGCCGCCGGCCGCCTGCGCGCCTGGGTGGCGGACGGCGCCCACGTTGACGCCGGCTCGACCGACGCCGCCCTCTACATGCGCTGGCGGGACACCCTGACCCGCCGCCTCGCCCGGCACCCCGTGCTCGCGCCCCTGCACGAGCCGCACGGGCAGGACCCGGCCTTCGCCCCGGTGCTGGGCGCCGTGTTCGACGTGCCGACGGCGGTCGGGGCAGGGCTCGCGAACATCCTTGCCGCCGACTGGCTGCCGATCGACTCCGCGGCCGAGGCGCGCGCGGCGCTGGCCGAGGTGGCGGTTGAGGTGGCCGCCGAGGTGGCCGCCGCCGGGCGGGCCGGCGAGCCCACCTGGGGCGAGCTGCACGTCCCCGCCCCGCTGCACCCGGTGCCGGGTCCTGGCGACCCGGCGGCCGGTGTGACCCCGGCGCCCGTCTCCGGGAACAACGAGACGGTCCGCTGCACCGGCGGGTCGCCGGGTGTGGCACCCACCGCCTACCGCGGCTCGGTCGCGCGCTACGTCTGGGACCTGGCGGACCGCGCCAACAGCCGGTGGGGCGTGCCCTTCGGCGCCGACGGCCGTCCGGGCAGCCCGCACTTCGACGACCAGCACGCGACCTGGGCGGACGCCGCCACCACCCCGGTCGTCACCGACTGGGACCTGCTGCACCCCGCGGACACGACGCTGCGGCTGCTGAACGGCCCGCGCGGGGCGGAGGTGTGGCGCCGCGACTTCGGTGCGGCGGGCCTGATCACCGTGCACATGGTCGACCCGGAGGCCGACGCCGACGTGCTGCACGGCTGGTTCACCCAGCCGCGGGCCGGCTTCTGGGGCATGGGCGACCACACGCGGGACCAGGTGCGGGACACCTACGCGTTCGTCGAGTCCCTGCCGACGCATCACGCCTACCTGGTGCGGTGGGACGGCGAACCCGTCGTGCTCCTCCAGGCGTACCTTCCCGAGCACGACCCGATCGCCACCGCCTACGACGTGCGGCCGGGCGACCTCGGCATGCACTTCTTCCTCGGGAGCCGCGGGCCTCTCGCGCGGCACGGCTCGCCGGAGGACCCGTGGACCGTCCTCGGGCCGGCCCTGCACGGGTTCCTCTTCGCCGGGCCGGGCACCCGCCGGCTGGTCGCCGAGCCCGACGCGAACAACGAGAAGGCCCTTCGCCGGATGGTCGCGATGGGCTTCACCGCGGGCGAGCTGGTGTCGTACGAGTCGCCGCAGGGTCCCAAGGTGGCCCGGATGGCGTACCTGGGGCGCGGGGAGGCGGCCGGGGGCCGGGTGGTCGGCTAACGTCGCGGGATGGCCACTGAACCGACCGCCGCCGGGCGTCCGCGGCGCACCCTGCTTGTCCGCCCGCCGTCGGCCCGCCTGGCCGACGGGGAGCTCACCCACCTGGAGCGCGTGCCCGTCGACGCGGACCTTGCGGCCGAGCAGTGGCAGCGGTACGTGGAGGTGTTCCGCGGGTACGGCTGGGACGTGCGCGTGGTGCCGGCGGCCGAGGCGCACCCGGACGGGGTCTTCGTGGAGGACGCGGTGGTCGTGTTCGACGACCTGGCGGTCCTGACCCGGCCGGGGGCGCTGACCCGGCGCGGCGAGGTGGCTTCGGTGCGGCCGGTGGTCGAGGCGGTGGTGACGGAGCTCGCGCAGATCACGGAGCCGGGCACTCTGGAGGGCGGCGACGTGCTCAAGGTGGGTCGCACCGTGTACGTCGGCCGGACGGCGCGGACGAACGCCGAGGGCGCCGCCCAGCTCCGGGCGCTGCTCGAGCCGCGCGGGTGGCGCGTGGTCGTGGTGCCCGTGACCCGGGCGCTGCACCTGAAGTCCGCGGTGACCGCCCTGCCCGACGGCACGGTCATCGGGTACGCGCCCCTCGTCGAGGACCCGGGCGTGTTCGACGCGTTCGTGCCGGTGCCCGAGGCCGAGGGGAGCGCCGTCGTCGTGCTGGACGAGACCACGGTGCTGATGTCCGCGGCCGCACCCGCCACCACCGAGCTGCTCCGTGGGCGCGGGCTGACGGTGCTGACGACGGCCGTCACCGAGTTCGAGAAGCTCGAGGGATGCGTGACCTGCCTGTCGGTGCGGGTGCGCTGAGGCTGTTCCGAACGCGCGGCCGAACGCCGGCCAGGGCGTGACGCAGGTCACACGCCAACAAGGTGCTTACCCAAACTAACAACTTGCGGCCGGCGGGATAATGGACCCGATGCCTCAAACAGCCGATAGTTCGAATCGATCCGATCCATCGTCCGAGCGCAGCACCTTCGCCTCGATCCGTCGTCTCCACCCCTACGTCCGCACCGCCCTGCCCCGCCTGGCCGGCGGGCTGGCCGCGTCGCTCGGCGCCAGCCTCATGGCGCTCGCCATCCCCGTCGTGCTCCGGTGGGTCACCGACGGCCCGCTCACCGAGGGCGTCCGTGAGCACGACTGGTCGGGCCTGGCCTGGTCCGTCGTCCTCATCGCCGTCCTCGGCGCCGGAGAGGCCGGGCTCATCCTGCTGCGCCGCACCCTGGTGATGTTTCCGGGAACGCGCGTCGAGGCGGCGATGCGGATGGCCCTGTTCACCCACCTGCAGGACCTGCCCATCGCGTTCCACGACCGCTGGCCCGGCGGGCAGCTCCTGAGCCGCATCATGGGCGACCTCGGACTGCTGCGCCGCTGGCTCGTGTTCGGCGTCCTGCAGCTCGTGGTCAGCGTCGTGACCATCATCGTGGGCGTCGCCCTGCTGGTCGCGACGGGCGGCTGGCTCGGCCTGATCTTCCTGTGCGGGTCGATCCCCGTGACCGTCCTCGCCTTCCGGTTCTCCCGCAGGTACCGCAAGATCTCGCGGCTCTCCCAGGACCAGTCCGGTGACCTCGCCACCACCGTCGAGGAATCAGTGCACGGCATCCGCGTGCTCAAGGCGTTCGGTCGCGGGCCGGACGCGCTGGACCAGTTCACCGACCAGGCGGAGGAGCTGCGCGAGACCGAGATCCGCAAGGCCACCACCGACGCGGGCCTGACCACCGCCCTGCGCACCATCCCGGAGGTCACGCAGGCCGTCGCGCTCGTGGTGGGCGCGTACCTGGTGGCCCAGGGCGACATGACGCTCGGCGCGCTGGTCGCGTTCTTCGCGACGGCCCAGGTCATCAACGGGCCCGTCGTCGACCTCGGCATGACCCTGTCGATGACGCTCAACGCGCGGACCGCCGTCGACCGGTTCTTCGAGGTCATGGAGACCGTGAACCCGCTGACCGACCCCGCGGCGCCCGCCGAGCTCCCCGCGGTCACCCCCGGTGTGGCCGGGCCGGCCGGCGGCCACGTCGCCTTCCGCGACGTCACCTTCCGGTACGACGACGCCGTCCGCCCCGTGCTCGACCACGTCGACCTGGAGCTGCCGCCCGGCACCACCACCGCCCTGGTCGGGCTGACCGGGTCCGGCAAGTCGACGCTCGCGATGCTCCCGCCGCGGCTCTTCGACGTGACCGGCGGCGCGGTGGAGATCGACGGCGTCGACGTCCGGGACCTGACCCGCGCCCAGGTGCGCGAGCGGGTCGCCGTCGCCTTCGAGGACCCCACGCTGTTCTCCGCGTCCGTGCGCGAGAACGTGCTGCTCGGCGTCCCCGACACCCTGCCGGCGGACGAGCGCGAGGCGCTCCTGACCCAGGCGCTCGAGGTCGCGCAGGCGCAGTTCGTCGCCGAGCTGCCCGAGGGCGTCGACACGCGCATCGGCGAGGAGGGTCTCTCGCTGTCCGGGGGGCAGCGGCAGCGCCTGGCGCTGGCCCGCGCCATCGCCGCCCGGCCGCGGGTCCTCGTGCTCGACGACCCGCTCTCCGCGCTCGACGTCACCACCGAGGAGGCGGTCACGGCCCGCCTGCGGGACGTGCTCGTCGCGACGACAACGCTCGTCATCGCGCACCGGCCCTCCACGGTCGCCCTCGCCGACCGGGTGGCCGTGCTCCAGGACGGCCGGGTCACCGCCGTCGGGACACACCAGGACCTGCTCGCGCGCGACCCGCACTACCGGTACATCATCTCGAGCCTCGAGGACGACTACCGGGCGAACGATCCGCACTGCCCGGCCCCGGGAAGCACTGACGGGCAGGCCTCCGAACGGCAGCCCTCCGACCGGCAGGCCTCCGACCAGCAGAGCCAGGAGGCGCTGTCATGACCACCACCACCGAGCCGACCACAGCCCGCCGTCGCCCCACCGACGCCGCGGCGGACGACGAGACCCGCCTCGGCAAGGAGGCCTCGCGCAACGTCCGGCGCCGGTCGATGCGCCTGCTGGGCGACCTGCTGCGCCCGCACAGGAAGGCCCTGGCCTGGGCGGCGGTGCTCGTCGTCGCGTCGACGCTCGGCCAGGTCGCCGGGCCGTGGCTCGTGGCCGTCGCCATCGACCAGGCGGTGCCCGCGCTGCAGGACGGGTCGGCCACCCCCCTGGTGCTCAGCGGCGCCGGGTACCTCGCCGCCGCGATCCTCGGCGGGGTCGCCGCCGGCGCGTACGTGCGGGCCGCCGCGCGCATCGCCCAGGCGGTGCTGCTCGACCTGCGCCGCCGCGTGTTCCGCCAGACCCAGCGCCTGTCGCTGGAGTTCCACGAGTCGTACACGTCGGGCCGGATCATCTCCCGGCAGACCTCCGACCTCGAGGCGCTGCGCGAGCTGCTCGACGGCGGTCTGACCGGCGTCGTCTCCTCCGTGCTGCTCATGCTGTTCACTTTCGTCAGCCTGCTGCTCATCGACTGGCGGTCCGGGCTGGTGCTCGCCGTCGCGTTCGTCCCGGCATGGCTGCTCACCCGCTGGTTCCAGCGCATGTCGCAGCGGTTCTACCGCGAGCAGCGGACGGCGTCGGCCCGGCTCATCGTGAAGTTCGTCGAGACGATGACGGGCATGCGCGCCGTCCAGGCGTTCCGCCGTGAGAACACCACCGAGGCCGAGTACCGCAAGTTCGGCGAGGACTACCGCGACGCGAACCTGCAGATCTTCGGCGTCAACGGCCGCTTCCAGCCGGGGCTCGTCCTGATCGGCAACCTGACGGTGGTGGCGGCGCTCGCGGTCGGCGGCTGGCGGGTCCTGGACGGCACGCTGGCCGTGGGTGTGCTGGCGGCCGTGCTGCTCTACTGCAAGCGGTACTTCCAGCCGGTGCAGCAGCTCGGCATGTTCTACAACTCGTTCCAGTCGGCGACGGCGGCGCTCGAGAAGGTCTCCGGCCTGCTCGCCGAGGAGCCCACCGTCACGGAGCCGGCGCACCCGACGCCGCTGCCGCTGGCGGACGGCGGGCGGGCTCGCGGCGAGCTGCGGCTGGACCACGTGCGGTTCCGGTACGGGGACGGCCCGGTGGTGCTGCCCGACCTGGACCTCACGATCCCCGCCGGGCAGACCGTCGCGGTGGTCGGGACCACGGGCGCCGGCAAGTCGACGGTGGCGAAGCTGGTGACCAGGTTCTACGACGCGTCCGACGGTGCGGTGCGGTTGGACGGTGTGGACGTGCGGGACCTGGCCTCGGCCGACCTGCGCAAGGCCGTCGTCATGGTCACCCAGGAGGCGTACCTGTTCAGCGGGTCGGTGCGGGAGAACATCGCGCTCGGCCGGCCGGACGCCACCCGGGAGGAGATCGAGGCCGCGGCCCGGGCGGTGGGCGCGCACGAGTTCGTGCTCGCCATGCCCGACGGGTACGACACCGACGTGAACAAGCGCGGCGGGCGGGTCTCGGCCGGGCAGCGGCAGCTCCTGTCGTTCGCCAGGGCGTTCCTCGCCGACCCGGCGGTGCTCGTGCTCGACGAGGCGACGTCGTCGCTCGACCTGCCCGGTGAACGGCTCGTGCAGCGGGGCCTGCAGACGCTGCTCGCGGATCGGACGGCCATCATCATCGCGCACCGGCTGTCGACGGTGGCGATCGCCGACCGGGTGCTGGTGATGGAGCACGGGCGGATCGTCGAGGACGGCACGCCCGCCGAGCTCGTCGCGGGCGACGGCCGGTACGCCCGGCTGCACGAGGCGTGGCGGGACTCGCTGGTCTGACGGGGCCGGCCGTGGCGGCCGCGTCGGCCCGCACCTTCGAGGTCTAGGTTTCTCCGCTCTGAGACGTTTCACGGCGAAGCAACCTAGACCTCGAAGGGGGTCACCGCGTGGCCAGGCCGCGGACGATCGCCGCGAGCGCGCGGTCCAGCTCCACGTCGGTCACGCCGCCGAACCCGACCACCAACCCTGTCAGGCGGGAGCTGCGGCAGTAGTCGGCCAGGAGCGGGACGTCGAAGCCGGCGGCGCGTCCCGCCGAGCGCGCCCTCTCTGCCGACGCCGGGTCGGTGAGCCAGGTCGAGTACATCCCCGCAAGCGGGCCGGCGAGCTCGGCGTGCGGCGCCAGGGCAGCCGCGACGCGTGGCGCCCGCTCCGCGTAGACCCGGCGGGCGGTGCGCACGACCTTGTCGGCCCAGCCGTCGCGCAGCAGGGTGAGCATGGCGCGCTGCGTCGGCCAGGGCGGGGTGTCGTGGGTGAGCGTGCGACGCCGGACCAGGCGTTCGTGGATCTCGGGCGGTGCGACGAGCCAGCCGAGCCGCAGGCTCGGGCTCACCGACTTCGAGGCGGTGCCCAGGTAGGCGACCCGCGACCGGTCGAGGGCCGCGAGAGCCGGCACCGGGGCGACGTCGTACCGGAACTCCGAGTCGTAGTCGTCCTCGACCACCACCGCGTCCGCCTCCCTGGCCGCCGCCAGCAGCGCGAGGCGGTCCGCGGCCGGCATGACCCGGCCCAGCGGGTGCTGGTGTGCGGGCGTGACGTAGGCCGCGGCGCAGCCGGCCAGGTCCGTGACCGGTTCGAGGCCGGGGTGGTCCACGACGCCGCGCCCGGCCGCCCGAACCGTCTCGACGGCCGCGCGGTAGCCGGGGTCCTCGACGAGGACGTCCCCCGGCGGCAGGGCCCCCAAGAGCTGCCGAAGGCCGTCCGTCGAGCCGGTGGTGACCAGGACCTCGTCAGGCTGCACCGGCACGCCGCGGGTGCGGGCGAGCCGCTCGGCGAGCGCTTCGCGGAGCTCGGGCAGACCGCGTGGATCGGGATAGCCCCGCGGCGGGACCGCGACGGAGACCTCGCGCCAGGCCCGCCGCCAGCCCGCGAGGTGACGGGGGTCGATCCAGGGCGTCCCGGCGTCGAGGCGGATGAGCTGTGGCTCGCGGGTGGCCGGCTGGGACCGGGTTCGGGGGTGGGCCGGGGGAGCGGAGGCGTGTGCTGGTGTCCGTGCCGATGTGTGCGCGCGTGCGTGGGCCGTGCGCGCGGCCGGCGGAAGCGGTCCGCCGGACGCCACGAACGTGCCCGACCCACGGCGCGTCTCCACCCACGCCTCGGCCAGGAGCTGGTCGTACGCCTGCTCGACGACGGCGCGTGCCACACCGAGGTCGGCCGCCAGGGCGCGGCTGGAGGGCAGCCGGTCGCCCGCGGTGAGCGTGCCGCCGGTCACGAGCTCGCGGACGGCGCCGGCGAGCTGCGCCGGAAGTGGCTCGGGGCGGGCACGGTCGAGACGGACGGGGAGCATGAGGTCTTCTCCGGCTGGGGCTGGGGCTGGGGCTGGGGCTGGGGCTGGGGCTGGGGGCTGCGGCTGAGGCACGGCCGGGCACGAACAAGTGGCTTGTTTGAATCGCGGCGAACTGGCCCGTGTCCACCAGCCACTTCCGGGACAGGCTAGCGGCATGACGACGCAGCAGCTCTCCCCGACCCCACGCACCACTCCGACCCGTGGCCGCAACCGCCAGGTCGAGGACCGGCGTCAGCTCATGGCGCTGCTCTCGGACGCTCTCGTGGCGCACCTGGGAGTCGTCGCCGGAGGGCATCCGGTGGTGCTGCCGACGGCCTTCGCCGTAGATGTCTCCGGTCCGGACGACGGTGGTTCGCTCTACCTGCACGGGTCGGTCGCCGCCGGCTGGCTCGCCCCGGCCCTGGAACAGGACATCTGCGTGACCGTGACGGAGCTGGACGGCCTGGTTCTGGCGCGGACCGGCTTCCACCACTCGATGAACTACCGGTCGGCGGTGGTGATCGGACGACCACGCCGGGTGACCGACCTGGAGGAGCGGCGCCGGGCGCTCGACCTCATCGTCGACCACATGATGCCTGGTCGGGCCGCGACCCTTCCGCCCGCGACGCGCAAGGAGCTCGCGGCGACGGCGGTCATCGCGCTGCCGCTGGCCGAGGCGTCGATGAAGCAGCGCGCGGGTGGCGCCTCGGCCGAGCCGGGGGACCTGGACCTCACGGGCTGGGCCGGGGTCGTTCCCGTGCGCCGCGTCGCGTCGGCGCCCGTGACCGAGGACTACGTGTCCGACCCGGTGCCGGAATTGGTCCTGCGTCGCGCGGCGGAGATCGGGAAGGTGTGAGCTGCCCCGTCGGAGTCGGTGCATGACCGTGACGCGCGACGGGGTCCGAGGCCTTACCCTCGGGCGCTGGCGGGCGGCTTAACTGAAGGCCTGTCTTACGGCTTGGCGGGCGGTTTGTCTGACGGCTTGTCTGAAAGCCTGTCTGACGGCTTGTCTGACGGCTTGTCTGACGGCTTGTCGGGCGGCTTGTCTGACGGCCTCTCGGGCGGTAGGTCTGACGGTTTGTTTAGGGCCCGCTTGTATGACGGTCTGTCTGGCGGCCCGTCTGCCTGGCCGCCTGGTTACCCGTTTGGCTGACCGCCTGCCGGCCGGCCTGCCTGCCTGCCCGCGTGCCCGCCTGGCTACCCGTCTGGCTACCCG
>NZ_JBHXBG010000085.1:0-23881 GCF_042726755.1 Promicromonospora sp. NPDC060271
GCTCAGGTCAGCCGAGTGACCTGAGCGTCTGACACGTGCGCGAAGTTCTGACAGGTGCGCTGACGGGGTCAGGACGGGCGGGGGACCCCGAAGTAGCCCTTCTCCGCCTCGCCGTTCTCCGCCTTGATCACGTGCATCACGGCGTTGATCAGCGCCAGGTGCGTGAATGCCTGCGGGAAGTTCCCGAGGTGGCGCCCGGTGCCCGGCTCGATCTCCTCGGCGTAGAGGTTGAGCGACGACGCGTAACCGAGCAGGCGCTCGCACAGCGACTTGGCGCGCTCCGCCTCACCGATCTCGACCAGCGCCGACACGAGCCAGAACGAGCAGATCGTGAAGGTGCCCTCCTCGCCCTGCAGGCCGTCGTCGGTCTCGTCGGTGCGGTAGCGCAGCACCAGGCCGTCCTCGGTGAGCTCGTCAGCGATCGCCAGCACCGTCGCCTTGACCCGGTGGTCGTCCGGCGGCAGGAAGCGCAGCAGCGGGACGAGCAGCAGCGACGCGTCGAGCGCCGGGTCGCCGTAGCGCTGCGTGAAGACGCCGCGCTCGTCGACGCCCTTGGTGCAGATGTCGTCGAAGATCTCGTCGGCGATCTTCTGCCACGCCTGCGCGTAGTCGAGCTCGTCGTACAGCCGGGCGAGCTTGGCGCCCCTGTCCATCGCGACCCAGCACATGAGCTTGGAGCTCGTGAAGTGCTGCGGCTCGCCGCGCACCTCCCAGATGCCCCGGTCGGGCTCGTGCCAGTGCTTCGCGGCCTCCTCGACCTGCCGCTTGAGGATGGGCCACAGCGACTCGGGGAGCTGGTCACGCGACTTGGCGTGCAGCCACACGGAGTCCAGCACGGCACCCCATACGTCGTGCTGCCGCTGGTCGTACGCGGCGTTGCCGATGCGGACCGGCTGCGCGCCCTCGTAGCCCGACAGGTGCGGCAGCTCGAACTCCTCGAGGGTCTCCTCACCACCCACGCCGTACATGATCTGGAGCTGCCGGTTGTCGCGGCATACGTCCTGGATGAACGCGAAGAAGTCGTTCGCCTCGCGCTCCAGGCCCAGGGTGTACAGCCCCCACAGTGCGAACGTGGAGTCACGGATCCACGCGTACCGGTAGTCCCAGTTGCGCTCGCCGCCCGGGGTCTCGGGCAGGGACGTGGTGGCAGCGGCGATCAGCGCACCCGTGGGGGAGTAGGTGAGGCCCTTCAGAGTGAGCGCCGACCGCTGGAGGTAGGCGCGCCACGGGTGGTCCGGGAACTCGCCCTGCGTGATCCAGTCGCGCCAGAACCGCTCGGTGCGCCACATCGCGTCGAGGGCACCCGCGTACGTCGTCGGTGCGCTCTGCGAGCCCCACGACATGGCGACGAAGTGCGTGGCACCCTCCGTCATCCGCGTGCGGGCGGTGGCGCGCTTGCCCTCCAGCCCGAACCGCAGGCTGGACTGCAGGTGCAGGTCCGGGTTGGAGTCGCCGACGTGGGCCACCACCGAGGAGTACCCGCTGTTCTCGTACTCCCAGTCGACCTCGGACCGGGCGTAGTCCGGGCGCGGCTCGCACACGACCTCGAGGTCCACCGTGCCGGAGACGCACTTGATGGTGCGCATCAGGATGTGCTCGGCGTCGTCGTCCGTGGGGGTGCGACGGTGCGTGCCCGAACGCGACTCGACGTCGTGCCAGGGGCCCATCAGCATCGCGTCGCGGACCACGAGCCAGCCGGTCGGCGTCTGCCAGGTCGTCTCGAGGATGAGCGTGCCGGGCAGGTAGCGTCGCGCGACGGGCACCCGTACACCGTGCGGTCCCACGCGGAAGTAGCCGGCTCCCCGGTCGAGGATCTTGGCGAAGATGCTCGGGGAGTCGGGCCGGGGAACACACATCCACTCGACGCTGCCCGACGGCGCGATCAGCGCGTTGGTCTCGCAGTCGGAGAGGAAGCCGTACTCGCCGATGTGCGGGAACTTGCTGCGTCCGTCCCAGGCGCGCGGGGAGGCGCCGTCGCTCGTCGTGTGTCCTTTCACCGGACCCGAGTTCGTGGGCTTCGGGGTCTGGCGGCGCCGTGGGGACCTGCCGGATGCCGTGGGAACTTCGGCACCGGCCTCCACGGGCTCAATCGATTCGAGCGTCATGAGACTCAAGGGTTCCGCACGTTCCGCGCGCGTGGCAAGCCGGGCGTGTGTGACGCGCGGAACCCCCGCTCCATGCACCGTCATGAAGTCTCGCAGGGAATTTCCGGGTTGTGTCGATCGAGTGGTTTCCCGTTCGACCTGTGGGTGAGAAGGTCCCACAACGGGGCCCCGACACACAGGAGAAGAAACCATGCCGAAGTACATGCTGATCATGCGCTCGACCGACGAGACGACGGCCGTCTACGAGAACATGGACTTCGAGAAGATCATGAACGACATGGGCAAGTTCAACGAGGACATGGTCCAGGCGGGTGTGCTCGTCGCCGGTGAGGGCCTCACGGACGCGGCCGACTCCGTCGTCGTCGACTACTCGTCCGAGACGCCCGTCGTGACCGACGGTCCCTACGGCGAGACCAAGGAGCTCTTCAACGGCTTCTGGATCGTCGACGTCGCCTCCAGGGAGGAAGCCGTCGAGTGGGCCAGGCGGGCACCGCTCGCCGGCCCGGGCAGCAAGCTGGAGATCCGTCGCGTCCAGGAGCTCGACGACTTCCCGCAGGACAACGAGCACGTCCAGAAGGAGCGCGCGTGGCGCGAGTCGACCGGTCAGCTCTGACCGTGGAGGACGCCGCCCGGCGGGCCGTCGAGGCGGTCTGGCGGATCGAGTCCGCGCGGATCGTGGGCGCGCTCACCCGCTACACCCGCGACTTCGAGCTCGCCGAGGACGTGGCCCAGGAGGCGCTCGCCGAGGCGCTCGTCTCCTGGCCACGCGACGGTGCACCGCGCGACCCCGCCGCGTGGCTCATCGCGACGGCGCGGCGCCGGGCGATCGACGCCTACCGGCGCCGCGCGGGGCGGGACGAGCGGTACGCCGTACTCGCGCACGGCCTCGCCGAGGGGGAGGCGACGTCGGGCATCGGAACAGGGCCTGCTGCGGCCGGGACGAGCGTCGTCGCAGGTCAGCCTGGCTCTGACCCGGCCGAGGTCGATCCGGACCGGATCGACGACGACGTGCTCGCGCTCATGTTCGTGTCCTGCCATCCCGTGCTCGGGCGGGAGGCGCAGGTCGCGCTCACGCTGCGCGTCGTCGGCGGCCTGACGAGCGACGAGATCGCCCGCGCCTTCCTGGTGCCGGTCGCGACGGTGCAGGCGCGCATCACACGCGCCAAGAAGACCATCGCCGCGGCGCGGGTCCCGTTCGAGGTCCCCGAGGGCGCGGACCGGGCCGCACGGCTCGCGTCGGTGCGGAGTGTGCTGTACGTCATCTTCACGGAAGGGTCGTCGGCGACGTCGGGCGACGACTGGATCCGGCACGACCTGGCGCGCGAGGCGGTGCGCCTGGCGCGCATGCTCAGCCGCCTCGCGCCCGAGCCGGAGACGTTCGGCCTGCTCGCGCTGCTGGAGCTGACCGCGGCCCGGTTCCCGGCCCGCACGGGTCCGTCGGGCGAGCCGATCCTGCTGGAGGACCAGGACCGGCGGCGCTGGGACCGGGCGGCGATCGTCCGGGGCAGGGCGGCGCTGCGCCGCGCCGTCGGCCCCGCTGGCATGGGGGCCTATGCCCTGCAGGCGGCGATCGCGGAGTGTCACGCGGTGGCGCCCTCGGTGGCCGGGACGGACTGGGAGCGGATCGTCGTGCTCTACGAGGCGCTCGGCCGGCTCGCACCGTCGCCCGTGGTGGACCTGAACCGGGCGGTGGCCGTGGCGATGGCACGCGGGCCGGAGCTCGGGCTGCGTGTCGTGGACGGCCTGGTCGAGCGGGGCGTGTTGGCGGGATCGCATCTGCTGCCGGGGGTGCGGGGCGAGCTGCTCGCGCGGCTGGGCCGCACCGCCGAGGCCCGCGGGGAGTACCTGCGCGCGGCCGCCCTGTGCGCCAACACCGCGGAACGCTCGGTCCTGGAGGCCAAGGCGTCGACTCTCCCCTGACCGCGGTGGACCGTTGAGTGCTGGGTATTTGTCCTATCGAATCGTTCTGAGAGGGCAAATATCCAGCACTCAGCGGTCTAGCGGAGTTTGAGGGTGGCTACCAGGACGCCCGTCAGGCACAGGGCACCGCCGATCAGGGCCGTCGGGGTCGGGGCCTCGGCCAGGAGGGCCCAGGACATGAGGACGGCGAGCGGCGCGGCGGCGTAGGTCGCGGCGCCGAGCCGGCCCGCCGTCGTGCGGGTCAGGGCGAAGCCCCAGGTGACGAACGCGACGGCCGTGGGGAAGACGCCGAGGTAGACGACGCTCAGCGTGGCCGACGTCGGGGCTGCGGCGATCTCGCGCAGGAGTACCGGCGCGAACGGGAGGCACGCCACCGCCCCCACCAGGCAGCCCAGCCAGGTCATGGTCAGGGAGTCCACCTTCGGCAGCAGACGCTTCTGCAGGATCGTGCTGCCCGCGTAGATGACGGCGGCCGCCAGGCCGAGGGCGACGCTCACCGCGTCGGACGCCCCGCTCGACGTGGCGAGCGCGATCCCGGTGACACCCGTGAAGGCGATGCCGATACCGGCCAGCAGCCGTGCCGGGAACCCCTCACCGAGCGATATGCCGGCGAACACCGCGATCAGGATGGGGGCGAGCCCGACCAGAAGGGATGCCGTCCCGGCGTCGAGGGTGCGCTCCGCGGTGTTGAGGGCCAGGTTGTACAGCCCGAACCAGAGGACGCCCCAGATGACGACGCCGACGAGCGTCCGGCCGCGCGGCAGCCGGATCTTGCCCGCCAGGCCGGCGATGACGGTGAGCGCGAGGGCGCCGACGAACATCCTGCCCAGGGCGAGCGGGCCGGGGGAGAAGTCGTGACCGGCAGCCCGGATCCCGATGAAGGCGGAGGCCCACAGCACCACGGTCACCGCGGCGGCCGCGGGGACGAGGAAGCGGTTCGTGGCCGGCGGAGCAGCCACGGCAGTCAGGGTCATGTCCGGAACCTTGCCCGCTGTCGGAGCCAAGGTCTGGCGGCTATCGGCCGTGGTGTTGGTCATGGTGCGATCGTCGCCCCGAACCACTGTGAAGCACCAGCGATTCTTTCTTCATTCGAATTCAGTCGGGCTGTACAGTGGCTGCATGCTCGACGTCCACCGACTCCGCGTCTTCCGTTCCGTCGTCGCCTCCGGATCCATCGGTGCGGCCGCGGCGAACCTCGGCTACACGCCGTCCGCCGTCAGCCAGCACGTCTCGGCGCTCCAGCGCGAGACGGGCCTCAAGCTCCTGGCCCGGCACGGGCGCGGCATCCGGCCCACCGCGGCCGGGCATGCGCTGGCCGCCCAGGCCGACGGCGTGCTCGAACGGCTCGGCGAGGCCGAGGCCATGGTCGCCGACCTGCGAGCGGGCCGCACCGGGTCGCTTTCGGTGGCCTACTTCGCCTCGGTCGGCTCGGCCTGGCTGCCCGACGTCGTACGCACCGTGACGACGCAGTTCCCCGGCGTCCGCCTCGACCTGGAGCTGGCCGAGCACATCCCAGACAAGACCGAGGACCGGGCGGACCTGCAGATCGTCGTGGCGCACGCCGAGTTCGCGGCGGGCAGCGGCTTCACGGCCCACCACCTCCTCGACGACCCGTACGTCGCCGTCCTGCCGCAGAACCACCGGTTCGCCGACCGGGACGAGATCGAGCTCGCGGAGCTCGAGGACGAGTCCTGGATCGACAACGACTTCGCCCGCGGCTGGTGCCGGCGCAACCTCCTTCAGGCGTGCACGGCGGCCGGCTTCAGCCCCACGTTCCGGGTCGAGGCGCACGACTACCCGACGGCGGTCGCGTTCGTGGAGGCGGGGATCGGCATGACGGTGCTGCCAGAGCTCGGCGCCGTCAACCTGCCGCGGGCGACCGTCGCGGTACCCGTGGTGCGTCCGGCGCCCGTGCGCTCGATCTACGCGGTGCTGCAGGACGCCGTCGCGCACACCCCGCCGGCGATCGCCGCCCTGGACGCGCTGCGGCAGGCCGCCGTCGCTTCGCGGGCAGCCGTGGTGGCCGCATAGGGTGGGTGGGTAACGGCGCTGGGACTGCTCGGCGCCCTCCCGATCGAGAGGTAATCCTCGTGACCACGCTTCCTACCGCCTCCGGCACCTTCGGTGACAAGCCGGAGCTGACGTTCCCCGAGGGTGACGCACCCGCCGGCCTGCAGGTACAGGTCCTCTCCGAGGGCAACGGCCCGGTCGTCGAGTCCGGGCGCACCATCGTGGTGAACTACCTGGGCCAGACCTGGGGCGGCCACGTCTTCGACAACTCGTACGACCGCGGCACCACCATCGACTTCCCGATCGGCGTCGGCGCCGTCATCGGCGGTTGGGACAAGGGCATGGTGGGCCAGAACGTGGGCTCGCGGCTGCTGCTGTCGATCCCGCCGGAGCACGGCTACGGTGCGCGCGGGGTGCCGCAGGCGGGGATCGGCGGTGGGGACACGCTCGTCTTCGTCGTCGACGTGGTGGACGTCAAGTAAAGCGCTTCGGGTAGAGCCCGCGGGCGGAGAACAAGAACGCCTGCGCGGACGTAAAAGGACGAAACAGGTGAGCCGCCTCTGGAGGCGCCTCGTCGGCCCAGTCCGCGCAGGCGTTCTTGTTCTCCGCCCGCTCTTCTGTGGGCGTCACTTTCCCGTAGGGATTGGTTGGCTGATGGGGTTCGCCAGCCGGTTGGGTGGTTGGCTGGTTGGGGGCTCTGTCAGCTGGTTGGGGGGTAGCTGATCAGCTGGGGGGAGGCGAAGCTGCCTACTGCCGGGGCGCCCGCGTCGTTGATGATGTGGTTGATGCCGCCCGAGCCGTTGAGGAACACGCTGGTCATGGAGCGGAACCGCACGTTCGGGGTCGTGGGGGCCTGGATGCCCGACTCCACGCGGATGTCCTGGCCCTGGTTGAAGAACGAGTAGACGCCGAGGCCCGCCGCCTCGTGGTTCGTCACGTCGTCCGCCACGCGGTAGGAGGCGTAGCCGAGGCGGTCGCCGTCCATGAACGCCGCCTGCGACGGCGGGTCGTACGGGATCTCGCTCTGGTAGAAGATCGTGCGGCCGTTCTCGCCGTTCCAGATCGTCTGCTCCTCCTGGTAGTGCTCGACGAACAGGCCGGTCGCGGTCACGTCGTCGCCGTTGACGACGACGCCGTGCGCGCCGGTGTTGCCGCCCCAGGAGACGCCGTGGCCGTGGTC
Source organism: Promicromonospora sp. NPDC060271 (assembly GCF_042726755.1). Classification (NCBI taxonomy): domain Bacteria; kingdom Bacillati; phylum Actinomycetota; class Actinomycetes; order Micrococcales; family Promicromonosporaceae; genus Promicromonospora; species Promicromonospora sp. NPDC060271. The sequence continues at coordinate 7,216 of NZ_JBHXBG010000085.1, forward strand.
CGCACGCCACGCCCAGATGTGGTCGAGCAGGGTGTTGTCGCTGTTCACCTCGATCGAGGTGACGGCCTTGCCCTCCCAGGGACCGCCCACGCGGACGAAGACGTCGGTGAGCGTGGTGGGGTTGGCCGGGTCGGAGACGCTCGCGCCCGCCGGGCCCACCTTGATCAGCGTCGCCGACTCGGGCACGTTCGCGTCGGCGGTGATGCCCGCGACCTTCACGCCCGCGACGTCGCCGATCTCGAGCACGCTGTTGCCCGCCGTCGGCGTGAGCGAGGCGTAACCGAGGCCGAGCACCACCGTGTCGGCACGGTCGACCCGCAGCGCGGCGTCGAGCTCGTAGACGCCCGGCGTGAGGATGAGGTTCTTGCCGGCCGCCAGCGCGGCATTGATCGACGTCGCGGTGTCGACGTCCTCCCGCGCCACGTAGAAGTCCTTCATACCGATCGACGTGCCCGACTCGGCGGACGTCGACCAGTCGGTGCCGCGGCTGTCGGTGCGCGCGTTCGGCACGAAGACCGCGAGCTCACCGTTTCCGCTCCGGTACAGGAACGGGGCCTCGCGGCTGATCGGGGTGCTGTCGAACGTGGTCTTGACGCCCCTGGCCCCGTTGCCGAGGTCCTGTCCGAAGTCGGTGTCCGGAGCGCCGTCGACGCCCGAGAACACCATGTTCCACACGCCGCCGTCCCAGGTGCCGACCTCGCTGTTGCGCGTGAACCACTGCTGCTGCGAGCCGGTCGCGATGGTGCCGGCCACCCGGGAGTTCGCGAGGTAGCCGCCGGAGGCGAACTCGCCGTACCGGCCGAAGACCGTGAGGCTGCCCTGGATGTCCATGCGGCGCATCGGCGCGGCCTGCGACACCGCCCAGCGCATCTGGTGCGGCTCGGTCACGCCCGCCGGGAACGGGCGGGCGGCGTCCTCGCCGACCGGGCGCTGGATCGGGTTGATCGCCATGTTCGACATCGACCGCCAGAAGTGGTTGAGCGAACCGGGGGCGGCGCACTCCCACGGCCGGTCCGGGCAGCCGACCACCGGCTCCACGTGCAGCGCGCCGTTGATCTGCACGGCGTTCGGCTGCGCGCCGAGGCCCGAGATCGACTCGTAGTACCCGACGGTCTGGTTGACGATGTCGGTGGCCGTTGCCGGGTCGTCTTGGCCGGCGGCGCTGCCATAGGTGCCGGGCTCGAAGAAGACCTGGTGCCGGCCCTGGCTCATCTCGGCCTCGTCGTTGACCGAGTCGAGGAACGCGTTGATCCGGTCGGTCGTCCAGGTCGGGTCGATGAACGTGACGTTGGGCCCGAAGTCCGGGTCGGCCGCCGCCTTCTTCGGCTTCTTCACCTTTGGCTTCTTCCCCTTCTGCTCCTTGGCCTCGGCCGTCGCGCCAGGCTCGGCCACGGAGGCCTGCGCCATGGCCCTGCCCGCGTCGGTGGCGGACGGCGCGGCGGTGGCCGGCAGCGCTGCGACAGCGGCTCCGGCGGCGAGCGATGCGGCGACTGCCGCGACGGCGGTGCCGCGCAGTGTGGTGCGGAGTGTCCTCATCGACAGATCCTTCGACTCGGGGCAGGCCGGCGATGACCGGGCACGCTGCCGGTGCGAGTGCGCCCGGGGCGAGCGCCCCGCAAGGCTAGCGGTCCATCACTGACTAGTCTGTAAGTGCTTTCCGCAGACTACGGGTCACCGTGAACCGCGGGTTCTGGGCCACGTGCTCCGTCGGCCCGACGGCCCGCTGCAGTGCGCCGCGGTAGTGCAGCCCCGTGTTGAAGACCGTCCACAGCTCGCCGCCTTGGCGCAGGACCTTGCCCGCCGCGGCGAACATGCGGTGCGCCGCGTCGGTGCTCAGCGCGGCGCGGTCGTGGAACGGCGGGTTGAGCAGCACAAGGTCCACCGAACCGTCGGGGACGGGGAGCAGGTCCCCGGCGTCGGCCCGTACGACGGCGGCCCTGACTCCGTTCGCGGCGAGCGTCGCGGTCGTCGAGGCGCAGGCGGCGGCGCTCCGGTCCGTCGCGATCACCTGGGCGCCCGGGTACCTCAGGCCCAGGACGGTAGCGAGGATGCCGGTGCCACAGCCGAGGTCGACGGCGACCTGGACGTCCCGCAGGTGGGGCCAGCGGTGGGCCTGGGCCAGGAGGAAACGCGTGCCATGGTCAAGGGCGGCGCCCGCGAACGCGGCGCCGTGCGCGACGACGGTCAGGCCGTCCGGGGCGCGGTTCCCGGCGGGTGCCGCCACGGACACCCCGGGGACGGCCGGTGGTGTGATCGCCCCGAGGATCTCCGGGTCGGTGAGCCGGGCGGTGACGGGGTAGGTGAGCGGCCCGACGTCGGACCGGGGCTCCCGCGCGATCAGCAGCCGCGACTTCTGCCTGGCACGTGACGGGCTGACTCGCGCGAACGACGCCCCGAGCACGTCGTTCATCGCGTGCGTCATGTGCTTGACCCGGCCTCCGGCGAGCAGCGTGACCGCCGGGTCGGCGTACCGGGCCACGTGCTCGGCGATCTCGGTCAGCTCGGCGAGTGACTTCGGGAGCTGGAGCAGCACGAGGCGGGCGCCGGTGAGCAGGCCGGGCTCGAGCAGGTCGTGCCCGGTCAGGCCGAGCGAGGCGGGTTCACGCGTGGCGGGTGCGTCCGCGGTGGCGAGCGCGTGCCCGGCCCGCAGGACCTCGGACGCGCGAGAGGCGTTGGCGCTCAGCGCTGCCTCTGCCGTGATCGCGTCCTGGTGCACGCGGACCCCATGGGCGCCGAGGGCGAGGGACCCGAGGGTGAGCGCCCCGAACCGGTCGCCGATCACCACCACGCCGTCGGGGTCCCGCGCGATCAGCGGCGCGGCCTCGTCGAGCAGGAGCCGGTCGGTCGCGTCGGCCGCGACCGGGCCGTCGGCGCGCGAACCGTCCTCGGGGAAGGGCCGGAGCTCGGCCAGGACGGCGTCGGCCACTGAGCTCACCGGGCGGAGCGGGCCTTCTTCTCCGCGGCCTTGCGCGCCTCCTCGACCCGCTCCTCCTCGGCGCGCACCCGAGCGGCGATCTCGCGCTCCTGGGTCAGCCAGGCCGGCGGGTCGTCCCGCAGCTCGTTGATCTGCTCGGTGGTCAGCGGTTCGGTGATACCACCGCGGGCCAGGCCCGCGATCGAGATGCCGAGGCGCCCCGCCACGACCGGCCGCGGGTGCGGTCCGTTGCGGCGCAGATCGGCGAGCCACTCGGGCGGGTTGGTCTCCAGCTCCTCGAGCTCTGCGCGCGTTATCGGGTTGTCCTGGAACTCCTGCGGGGTGGCAGGCAGGTAGACGCCGAGTCGCTTGGCGGCATTGGACGGCTTGAACCGCTGCGAGGCGAAGGAGGAACTCATGTTCCCAGGGTATCGGCGCCTGCCCTCCCCGCTCTCCATGGCGGGCGTGATCCTCACCGCTCGTCCAGGTCTGCGGGGATCCGGCCCGCAGGGCTCCAGGCGGAGCCCGGGTGGGGAGCAGCCCGTAGCCTTGATGCGTGAGCCAGCCCCTGCCCGACGTCGGACCGCCTGTTCCGGGTGGCGACCCCACCGACCCCTCGACCGCCGGGCCGGAGGTCGAGGACGGCGCGGAGCCGGTGGCGGACGCCGACGCCGACACCGACGCCGACACCAACGCCGCCGTCGACCCGAGCCTGCCGAGTTTCCGCCTGGCGTACGTGCCGGGTGCGACACCCGGGAAGTGGGCCTCCGTGTGGCGCGAACGGCTGCCTGACGTGCGGCTCGACCTGGTGCAGCTCGAGTCGGACGCCGTCCTGCCTGCCCTGAGGGCGGGGGAGGCCGACGCCGCGATCGGCAGGCTACCCGTGGACAAGGAAGTGTTCGCCGCGATCCCGCTCTACGAGGAGACGCCGGTGGTGTGCTTCTCGCGGGACCACCTGCTCGCCGCCCTCGACGAGGAGGAGACGGTGTCCGTCGCCGACATCGCGGGCGATCCGGTCTGGGTCCCTGCGGACGACGTCCTGTTCGCCGCGCATCCGGTTCCCGGCGTCGTGCCCGTGGATCCGGACGGGAACCCGCTGGACCGGGTCCCGACCACCGCGGATGCCGTGGCGACGGTCGCCGCGAACGTGGGGGTGGCGGTGCTCCCCATGTCGCTCGCCCGCCTGCACCGCCGTAAGGACGTGGTCCATCGCCGGCTCGTGGACGGTCCGACGGCGCCAGTGGGTCTGATCTGGCCTCACGACCGCACCACCGACCTCGTCGAGGAGCTCGTCGGGATCGTCCGGGGGCGCACCGTGAACAGCTCGCGCGGCCAGGGCCGCCCGACCGCCCAGCAGGCCGAGGATCCCGCGGCCGCCGCCGGAAGATCGGCCAGGGCCGGGGTGAAGAAACCGGTGAAGGGCGGTTCGGGCGGGGCCGCCGGCCGGTCCGGTGCGGGGCGTGGCGGGGCAAAGGCAGGTGGTCGCGGGGGTGTTCAGCGGGCTGGTGGCGGTCTCCAGCGGGGCAAAGGCGCGCGTCCGGCGTCCAAGGGGAAGAAGAAAGGCAAAGGAAAGTAGGGTCGAGCTCAAGTCTTTGCAAGTTATTTCAATGAAATAACGGATATTGGCGAACTGCGCCATTGTCGCTACGCTCCGGGATCGTGCCTGAAAGTCGGGCACGCGACAGATCCCCGTCCCGAAGGAGCGCTCAGTGCGCAAGATGACCGTCTTGGGAGCCTCCGCGCTCCTCGTCGCCGGCCTCATGGGCTCGCCTGCCGCCGCGTTCGCCGCGCCGATCGCCGGCGCTCCCGTCGCGATCACCGGTGGTGGCGATGGCGCGACCTGCCCGAAGGACGGCAAGGTCGACGTCGAGGGCGAGCACGTCACCCTCGAGGTGACCGCAGAGCCCGGCTACTTGATCACCGGTTACTGCGTGAAGGCCGGATCGGACAAGCAGGGTGACGGCCCCGTTGACGTGGTCGTCGACCCGCCGAGCGCCACCGTGACGATCTCGCACCCGTCCGGCAAGGCGATCAGCCACTACACGCTCGTCACGGTGAAGGCGGAGCCGACGCCGGAGCCCAGCCCGTCCGAGCCGAGCGTCGTGCCGAGCGGCGAGCCCTCCGAGGGTCCCTCCGGCACCCCGTCGGAGCCTGCCGTCGAGCCGACCGCAGGCACGCCGGAGCCGACGGCCCCGGCCGGCGAGGCCACTGCCACGCCGGCTGCCGAGGAGCCGGGTGAGCTCGCTGCCACCGGCGCAAGCACCGCCATCGGCTTCACGCTGATCGCGCTGGCCCTCGTGGGTGGCGGCGTGACGCTGATCGTGCTTCGCCGCAAGGGCGTCCTGGGTAGCTGATCCAGCCGTACCGAGCGACCGCTGAGCAGAGCGGGCGTCCGGCCGCCATCCGGTTCCTCGAGCTCCGGCTCGGGTGACGGGATGTGTCGGCCGGGCGCCCGCTTCGCCGTGCGGGCGGGTGATCTCCAGGGGTGAGATATTTCGAGCTGCCCGCGTATGACAACGGCCATTTACAACGTTCTTTCGCCCTGAGGTGAAATGCTGGTCCAACACGGAATTTCCGGGGTGCCGGTATCGTTTCCTGGGCCGGTTTCTGCTCGACGGGCTCCCCTTTCATGAGCGCGCTCGCGCCCGGACCCGAAGGCGGCCGGCGCATCCCCGCTGGTCCAGGCCGTGAAAGGGGTGAATCTGGCGGAAACGTGGGCCTCGGCTCCCCAGGGGCCTCGTGGCGTGAGGCGTTCACCTGGTCGCTCTGAGCGCGTCCCGTGGTCGGTGGAAAAGCTGTCCGGGTGAGCTTGATCGGCGAGCCGGATATGGCGTAGACGGCCTGTTGCACGGTATTTCCTCCACGCCTACCTTCGGTGCAACAGCCGCGCCGCGCCCGATGCGACGCTATCCGTCAGAAAAGAGGAACACCGAATGAAGCGTTTACTTGCGCTCGGGGCCGCTGCGCTTCTGGCACTGGGCCTCTATGCCACGGCTTCGGTCGCGGCGAGTGCCACTCCGACCGGATCGTCCGACCCAGCGGTATGCCCTGTGGAAGGCAAGGTGGAGGTCTCGGGCGAGCAGACCTCGGTCACCGTCACCGCGCCCGCCGGCATGGTCATCACCGGGTACTGCGTCAAGGCCGGCTCCGTCAAGCAGGGGGACGGTCCCATGTACGTGCTTCTTGACGAGCCCGTCACGACCGTGACGATCACGCATGTGTCCGGCAAGGCCATCAGCCACTACACCGTGTACTACGAGCCGACGTACGAGCCGACGCCGACGCCGACGCCGACGCCGACGCCGACTTACACACCGGGCTCCTGACCTCACCCCGTCGCCGGTCGGGTCGTCTGCTACCGAGACGACCGCAACGTAGGACCACGACCGCGGCGCAACGCGGGCGGCCGGCGGGTTCTTCGTTCCAGGAGCTCTGGCTCTGGACGGAGGGCCGGCCGCACGCTCGTTCATTGCTGCTCCGGGTGAAATCCGTCAAGAGCCGGGTGAATTCACGTACCGTGATTCTGGGCGATTTGCGGTAAAAGCTTGTTGCGCATCTGGTTGTGCTCGACTCCTTCTCGTGAAGGCGACCAGCGGGCGTTGTCCCGGGGCGTTCGGTGTTGAATGCGTGCGGTGTGCCGCCCTCGACATCCGGTCGAGCGTGGATCCGCGTGCATACGCGCTGGTCCCGGCGTTTCGGGTCGAACTGCTGGTCACCAGGGTTCTGTGCGACGCCCGGTGACCGAACGTCGCGGAAGTTCACCCACTCTTCCGACTCCTTTCAGAATGGGGTGCTCGCACGCCGCGGATTGCCGCTCTCGGGCGTATCACGAGCCGGAGGTAATGTCCGTTTTGATGCTCTTGCATGGGGTCACATGCGGATCTAGCGTCGCAATCAACAGACGCGCCGCGAGCCTTCTCTGCGGCGTCCCGCGCCGAGAAAAGGAACATCGAAATGAAGACCATATCCGCGCTAGGGGCCGCCGCGCTTCTGGCGCTGGGACTCTATGGCTCGGCTTCGGCCGTGGCGAACGGCGCCCCGGTAGTAGCCGCAGGTGAGGAACAGGTCTGTCCGGGCGACAAGATCGACGTCGTCGGCAACCACTCGTCCGTCACCGTCACCGCACCCGAAGGCATGGTCATCATCGGGTACTGCGTGAAGGCAGGATCGGCACAACAGGGTGACGGCCCCGAGTTCGTGGTCGTCGACCCACCGGCTACCGAGGTGACGATCGAGCACTCGACCGGCAAGGACATCAGCCACTACTCCGTGACCTACGCGCCGGCATCGACGCCGACGCCGACGCCGACTCCGACGGAGCCGACGCCGACTCCCACACCCACGCCGACCCCGACGGAGCCCACGCCGACTCCGACGGAGCCGACTCCGACTCCGACGGAGCCGACTCCGACTCCGACGGAGCCGACACCGACTCCCACGCCGACTGAGCCGACCGACAAGCCCACGCCGACGGAGAAGCCGACGCCCAAGCCGCCGGCTCAGGCACCCCCGTCCGAGCTCGCTTCGACAGGCCCGGCCGAGACGATCGGCTATTCGATGCTGGCCCTCGCCATGCTCGGCGGAGGCATCGCATTCATCGTGCTCGCTCGGCGCCGGCTTGGCTGAGCGATTCACGCAGATCCGACCCCTCGAGACAGAGCCGGGGCGATGTAGGACCGATGGTTCTACATCGCCCCGGCTCTGTGGCGTCGGTCCTGCTGTCGGCGGTCGCTACTCGGCCGGGGTGGTGGCCGTCGCCTGGATGATCAGCGCCTGCATCGGCCACAGCGTCGGGAGCTGCAGGCCGACGCTGGTCAGCACCGACCCCGGAATGTCCACAGGGTCCTTGCCCAGCCAGCCCGGGGTGACCCAGCCCCACTTCGCGGCACCGGCCTCGTCACGGACCCGCACGCTGTAGCGCCGGGCGGGGTCGAGGCCGTCGAGCCGCACCCGTTCGGTCAGCGCGTCCCTTGGTGATGCCACCGCTGCGACGGTCCACATGCCCGCCGTCCGGTCGGGGGAGACGAAGCCCGTGACCCGCAGCGCCGGATCCACGGTGTCGGCGTGCACCACGGTGCCGGTGTGCACGAGCGTACGGAGCTCCTTGTAGAGCGCGGCATACGCGGCGACGGCGACCAGCTCGTCGTCGGTGCAGGTCAGCAGGTCCCACTCGAATCCCGCGTGGCCCTGCAGCGCCGTGGCCACCCGGTAGGAGAGCTCGGTGGCGCGCCCTGACGAGTGTGTCGGTGACGGACCCACGTGCGCCCCGATGAGCTCGGGCGGCAGCACCAGCGAGGTCCACCGCTGGATGTCCTGGCGCTCAACGGGGTCGTTGGAGTCCGACGCCCACACCCGGTCGGTGAACTCAAGGATCCCCAGGTCGGTTCGGCCGCCGCCCGAGGAGCACGACTCGATCTCCAGCCCCGGGTGATCCGCCTTGAGCCGGGCGATCAGCGCGTACGCGGCAAGGGTCTGGGCATGTGTGCCCGGCCGGGCGACGCCGTCCGCGCCGATGTGGACGGGCTCGGTGAGGTCGCGGTTGTGGTCCCACTTGATGAAGTCGATCCCGAGCTGGGTGACGAGGGCCGAGATCTGTCCGCGCACGTGCTCCCACGCGTCGGGGTTCGCGAGGTCGAGCACGTACTGCGTGCGGAACGAGAGGCCGTCCGGCGACGGCACCGCCGCCGTGTTCGACAGGATCCAGTCCGGATGGGCACGCGCCAGGTCGGAGTCGAGGTTGACCATCTCGGGCTCGAACCACAGCCCGAACTGCATCCCCAGCTCGTGCACGAGGCCGGCGAGCGGGTCAAGCCCTTCTGGCCAGACGTCGCGGTCGACGACCCAGTCGCCCAGGCCGGTGGTGTCGTCGCGGCGGGAGTGGAACCACCCGTCGTCGAGCACGAAGCGCTCCACGCCGACCGCCGCGGCACGCCTGGCGAGCCGCTCCAGCTTGGCCGGCGAGTGGTCGAAGTACACGGCCTCCCACGTGTTCAGCACCAGCGGCCGGGGGTTCGTGACGTGCTGCGGGCGTGCCCGCATCCAGGTGTGGAACCGGTCCGACACACCGTCCAGGCCCGCCGGGGACCACGCGAAGTACGCCACCGGCGTCCGGTAGGACTCGCCAGGAGTCAGGTGGATCTCGCCCGGCCGCACGAGCTCGCCCGCACCGAGCAGCGTGGGGTGCTCGGTGAGGTGGTCGACGCGGTGGGTGACGTCGGCGCTCCACCCCAGATGGGTGGCCCACACCTCGCCGGTCCGGTTGCGTGGCGTGCCCGACGACGCCAGGGTCACCCAGGGCGCGTCATGTCCCGAACGCCCGCGCCGGGTCTGGCGAGCGGTGCTGCCGACCGGCATGGCGGTCGTGACCGGCGCCTTCTCGCGGGACCAGCGCCCGGTGAACTGCGTGAGGTGGTCCGCTGAGCTGGGTACGGGCAGCATGGCCTCGAGCCAGTGCACGTCGACCACGGCGGAACCGTCGTTGTCGAGCTCGTGCCGCAGCAGCACCAGCCCACCGGGGCCGATCTCCAGGTACGACCGGAGCGTGAGGCCCAGCTCGCCGTCCCGGGCCGTGACCACCAGCTCGGCCGCGGCTCGCTCGACCTCGGTGACGGTCCACCGCGGGTAGAGCGGGACGCCGTCCGAGACGACGAGGAGGCCGGGCCGGCCCGCCCACCCGTCCGACTCCTGCGGCAGCAGCGACGGACGCCAGGCCGCGTCGAGCGTGCCGGGCGCCGTCTGGCGACTGGTCGCCACGTCGAGCGCCTGCAGATCCGCAGACGAGAGCTCGCCCAGGTCCGCGCCCCAGTGGAGCACCAGTGGCAACCCCACCTCCGGATGCGCCACGACGACGGATACGCCGTCGCGCCGCAGCACCGACCAGCTCGTGACCTCGCCAAATGTCTTCATCGTGTTGTCCTCCGCCCCTGGACCACACAGTACGAGTGGTCACCGACATCAAGTCCGAAAGGTTGCTAGCTTGCTGGTCTCGTCACGAGATCGTTCTCCGTGCGCAGCACCGGCCGGGTGACCAGCGCGTCCTGGTCCAGGCCACGGCTCGTCACGTGGAACACCGCCGTCGAACCTGCCGGGAGGTCGAGCACCTGGTCGTCCACCTGCGCGTCCAGGTCGAGGCGGTCGGCGAGCAGTGTCACACCGAGGGCCAGCGACGTCGCCGTCACGTCCACGCGGTAGCCGCCGTCCTCCGCCGTCACGGTGGCTCGCACGGGTGCCGGATCGAGCGCGAGATCCTTGCTCTCCGCCCAGCGATGCAGCCCACGGGCCTCGCCGAACGTGACGACCAGCACCTCGTTCGCCGGGTCTCCGACGGCGACCAGGTCACCGGCCAGCGGTACCAGGGTCACCGACCGCGGACCGACCGTCACGGTCTCTCCCGCAGAGCCCGACGTCGCCAGCACCTCGCCGCCGAGAGTGGTCCGGGCCGCTCTCACCGGCCCCGTCCACGGCTCGTCGGAGTCGTTCACGAGCGCCGCCACCAGATTCGCGCCACGCGGCTGCACCGTCACCATCCGGTCGGCGAACGCGTGCTTCAGGGCGTACCAGAGCGGCTTGCGCCGGGCGTCGCCGTCGATCGCGGCCCAGGACGTCACTGGCCAGCAGTCGTTGAGCTGCCACACGACCGCCCCGGCCGTGCGCGGCCACCAGGACCGGTAGTGCTCGAGGGCGTACTGGATGGCGCGCGCCTGGTTGAGCTGCGTGGCCCAGTGCCAGTCGGTGAAGTCCTCCGGGACGTCCAGGTGCGCGGCCATGCCGCCGTCGAGCTTGAGGTTGCCGTACTCCGCCTTCTGGTGGAGCAGGAAGACCTCGGACTCCTTGAACCCGGGCGGGGCCTCCGCCGCGCCGTCGGGCAGGATGGCGCGGCGCATCGTCGCCCAGGTCGCCGGGCCCTGGAAGCCGAACTCCGACGCGAACCGCGGTACGTCGTCGCGGTAGTGCGTGTAGTCGACCCGGTTCCAGACGTCCCACTGGTGGTGCGTGCCGTGGTCCGGGTCGTTGGGGTGCACCTCCTCGGGCGTGAAGCCGGGGGAGTAGGGCGAACCGTCGCAGTAGGGACGGGTCGGGTCGACCTCCGCCAGGACCCTCGGGAAGAGCTCGTAGTAATAGCCGGCGCCCCACGTGAGGTCGCCCAGTGGCTCCTTCCAGTCCCAGTCCTCGTGGCCCCAGATGTTCTCGTTGCCCCCGTTCCACAGCACCAGCGAGGGATGCGGCGCCAGGCGGGCGGCATTCTCCCGCAGCTCCGCCTCGAACTCGGACCAGTGCGGGGACTCCTCCGGGTAGGCGGCACAGGCCAGCAGGATGTCCTGCCAGACCATGACGCCTCTCTCGTCGCAGACGTCGTAGAAGTCGTCGGACTCGTAGATACCGCCGCCCCACACCCGCAGCAGGTTCAGGTTCGCGCCGAGCGCCTGGTCGACACGCTGTTCCAGGCGCTCGCGCGTGATGCGGGTCAGCAGGTGGTCGTCGGGGATCCAGTTGGCGCCACGCACGAACACGGGCTTGCCGTTGACGACGAACGTGAAACGGGTGCCGTGCTCGTCGGGTGTGCGGTCCACCTCGACGGTGCGGAAGGCGACCCTGCCGGACCAGGCGTCCAGCGGGTCGGAGCGGTCCTCCCCGTTGCCCTCGTAGAGGGTCACCTCGATGGGGTAGAGGGGCTGCTCGCCGTGTCCGGCCGGCCACCACAGGTCGACGTCGGGGAGCTGCACCCGGACGTCCAGGGAGCCGCCGGTCCAGCCGGCCGGGAGGCCGGTGGTGACACCGCGGTCCCCGACCGCGACGTCCACGGTCAGCGGTCCCGGCTCGGTCAGGCCGGACAGCTCGATCTGCAGGCGCACGTCCACGACGCCCGTCCGGCGACCGTCGGCGTCGGCGACGCCCGGCGTGACCACCTCGTCGTCCGCCAGGTCGACGAGGCCCGGGACCACGGTGACCAGCGGCGTGACCCGCGCGAGGCGTGCCACGCGCCAGCGCTGCACCCGGACGGGCTTCCAGAGGCCCGCCGTCTGCAGGTCAGGACCCCAGTCCCAGCCGAAGGAGCAGGCCATCTTGCGGACCATGTTGAAGGGCTGGTCGTAGGCCATGGGGCGCGCACCGAGCCGCTGCGCCTCGGCCTCTGCCGTCTCGAGCGCGGAGTCCAGGTCGACCACGAGGTTGGCGGGCGCCCCGACGAGCTCGCGCACGTCGTACCGGTAGGAGCGGTGCATGTTCGCCGTGCGGCCCAGCTCGGTGCGACCCTGCCCGGCGCCGGTTCGCTCCACGTCCGTGTCGACGACGACGGTCGACACCGTGTCGATGCCTTCGAAGAGCAGGTCGACGCGCTCGTCGGGTTCCGCGGGCGGCTCGTCGAGGACCGTCGCGTACCGCCAGGTGGTGCGCTTCATCCAGGCGAGCGAGGTCTCGTTCGTGCCGAGATACGGGTCGGGGATGAGCTGCTGCTCCAGCAGGGCGGTGTGGCTGGTGCCCGGGACCGTCGCGGGGACGGGAACTCCGGCGAGGTCCGCCGGGACGGGGCCTCCCGTGGCCGTCAGGGTCCAGTCGGTCAGGTCGCGGCTGATCTTCATCGATCCTCGTCCTCCCAGAGCAACGTGCTCAGTGCGTGTGCGAGCCGACCCGAGCATAGAGGCGCGCGTCGCCCCGATCGAACCGATATCACCGGGTGGTTCGGCGGGTAGATCAGTCCGGCCGGACCACCAGTCCGAGCGTCTCGGCCAGCGCGATCGCCTGCGCCTCGCTCACGATCGCCCCGGTGAGGCTGGCCGAGAGCGGGTCAAGCGACGAGAGGTCGCTGCCCCGCAGGTCGGCGTTGCTCAGGTCGGCCTGTTCGAGGTCGGCGCCCGACAGGTCGCAGCCGATCAGCACCGCACCGGAGGCCTTGACGCCGGCCAGGTCGGCCTCGCGGAAGCGGACGCCGTCGAACTCGGCGCCGGCCAGGGCAGCCCTGTGCAGGTCGGTGAAGGACCAGTTGCCGCCGGAGACCTTGAGGATGTCGAACCGGCAGTCCGCGAACTGGGAGCCGACGAGCTTGCAGCGCTCCAGCTGCGCGTCGAAGAACACGCACGCGTCGAACACGCACGACGTGAACGCGAACTCCGTGAGGTGGGCGCTGTTGAAGCGAACGCCCCGGAAGACGCACGAGTCGAACGTCGCGCCCGTCCCCGTGGTCTCGGTCATGTCCACGTCGGTGAACAACGTGGCCATGTGGTCCTCGCCGGTGAGGTCACGGCCGTACCAGTCCTCGCGGGCGACGGTGAGCTCCGTGGCGGGCATTCGAATCATGGGAGCGACCCTACGGCGACCCACTGACACATCCCAGGGAGCGGTAGCCGGTCGGGAATCTCACGGTTGACCAACGAAACCCTCTCGTGGCGCGTCACGGTGAGTGGAGACAGTTCCCAGAACTTTGAGGAGGAGACGTGTTCGAGCACAAGAAAAGAAGGCTGAGTGGCGCGAAGCCGACCGGCGTCGTCATTGCTCTCGGCCTGACCTGCGTCATCGGAGCACTGGGCGCGACGCCCGCGATCGCGGCCGAGACCGAGGGTCCGGTCCAGACCGCGGAGGTGGCTCCGGAAGCCAGCCCGGAGGCGACTCCGGAAGTGACTCCGGAGGCTCCGGAGGCGACCCCTGAACCCACACCGGAACCGTCCACCACGGAAGATGCGCTGATCGAGGTCGTGCCCGCGATACCCGCGATCACCTGGCCGATGTGCGAGGGCGACAAGTTCATCCCTCCGACGCTCCAGGCCCCGCCGGACGACCACGCCATCGACTACACGTTCGAGGACTACTGGTACGACCCGCCGTTCACCGTGCCCCTGAGGCTGCAGGTGTACGCGGAGCTGAAAGAGGGTTACACCTGGGCGGCGGAGATGCCCGACGGCTGGGTCGCGTACAGCTCCGGGGACGGGGCCTTCTACGACGTGTACTTCGAGGACGTGCCCTGTGCGCCGCACCACGACCGGATCGTCCCGGAAGTGCCCGTGGTGACGCAGGCGGAGTGCGTGGACGGTGAGCTGACGGAGCCGACGGTCACGTTGCCGGAGAACAGCGAAGGGGTCACCTATGAGCTGCGTGAGTACGAGGACTCCGACCCGCGGGTGCTTGCGAAGGCTTCCTGGAGCTATCGCTTCGCCGACCAAGAGAAGCTTCCTGAGGGTTGGCTCTTTTCAGACCTTGACGTCGCGTGGTACGACGTGAAGTTCGACGACGTGTCGTGCGAGCCCGGAGCTGAACAGCCGGAGCAGCGTGAGGAGCTGGCTGCCACCGGTCCGTCGGACGCGGCGGTTCTGGGCGGGGCCGCCCTGCTCACCGTTGCGGCCGGCGTCTCGCTGATCGTCGCGCGACGGCGCGTGACGGGTCGCTGACCCGAAGCGCAGGACCGGCCCGACGGCGCGTTCTGCACACCTCAATGCGCTTGGTGATCCGTTTGATGGATCACCAAGCGCATTGATGTCGTATCACGCCGCAGACGTCGGATATGAGGCGCGCCATCGCGTGGCAGCGACAGCCGTCGGATATTTCGCAGTTGACCAACGAATACGTCTCGTTGCGCGTCATCGTGAGTGGGAGCAATTCCCGGACATTCAAGGAGGAGACGTGTTCGTGCACAAGACAAGAAGCCTGGGTGGTGCGAGGTCGGCCGGCGTCGCCATCGCTCTTGGCCTGACCTGCGTCATCGGAGCACTGGGCGCGGCACCGGCGGTCGCGGCCGAGGCCGAGGACCCGGTCAAGACCGCGGAAGTGACCCCGGAAGCGACTTCGGAAGCGACTCCGGAGGTCACCCCGGAACCGTCCGTCACGGACGAGGCACCGATCGAGGTCACGCCCGAGACGCCCGCGTACACCCTGCCGGCGTGCGAGGGCGACGAGTTCATCGCTCCGACGATGACGCTCCCAGCGGACACCGACGCCATCGGCTACGAGTGGATCGACACCGAGATCGGGCCCCCGTTCGACAGCGTGCCTCTGACCGTGGGCGTGCTCGCAACACTGAGCGAGGGGTACACCTGGACGGCGGAGATGCCGGACGGCTGGCTTGTGCAGATCGGCGGGGACGCGGCGGCGTTCAAGGTGACATTCCAGGACGTGCCGTGCGCGCCACACGATGAGCCGATCGCGCCGAAGACGCCGGTGGTGACGCCACCGAAGTGCGTGGACGGTGAGCTGATCGAGCCGACTGTCACGTTGCCGGCTGATGGTGTGGCCACGTACGAGCTGATCCATGTGTGGGAGAACGAGCACGGCCAGTGGTGGGTCCGGGTGAACGCGCGAGTGACCGACGGCTACAGGTGGGCGCACTGGAAGTTCCCTGAGGGTTGGGTCGATCAGGCTGAGGGCCTTGCGACGTACTCGGTGATGTTCGACAAGCTGTCGTGCGAGCCCGGAGCTGAACAGCCGGAGCCGCCGGTGCTGGCCGCCACGGGTCCGTCGGACGCGGCGGTCCTGGGTGGGGCCGCCCTGCTCACCGTCGCGGCAGGTGTCTCGTTGATCATTGCGCGACGTCGTGTGATGGGCCGCTGACCTGGACCGCAGGACCGGCCTGACCGCAGGCCCTGCATACATGGATGCGCCCGGCGATCCGTCGAACGGATCACCGGGCGCAGCTATGTGGTTCCAGGCGGCAGACGCCGGGTACGGGACGCCCGTGGTCGCGTGGCAGCGGTAGACGTTCGGGTATTTCCCGGTTGACCAACGAAAGGTATCCGCGGCGCGTCATGGGGTGCGGGGGCAATTCCCTGAGGTTTGAGGAGGAGACGTGCTCGGACACAAGAAAGGAAAGCTGAGCGGTGCGAAGGCGACCGGCGTCGGCATTGCTCTTTGCCTGACCGGTGTCGTCGGCATGCTGGGTGCGATCCGGGCGACAGCGGCCGATATCGAAGGTCCGATCCAGACTCCCGAAGTAACTCCGGAACCCACTCCGGAACCCACTGCCACGGACGACGGGCTGATCGAGGTCGTGCCCGAAGGGCCCCTGATCACTTGGCCGAGGTGCGAGGGCGACAAGTACATCCCTCCGACTCTCCGGCCCGCGCCGGACAGCGACGGCGTCTGGTACGAGTTCGAGATCGGCTGGTACGACCTGCCGTTCCTTGTGCCTCTTGACCTGGAGGTGTACGCGAACGTGAAGGCGGGTTACACCTGGGCGGAGGAGATGCCGGACGGGTGGAGCACGAAAGACGGCGTCTACGACGCGGTCTTCAAGGTGAGGTTCGAGGATGTGCCGTGTGCGCCGCACCCCGACCCGGTCGTGCCGGAAGTGCCTGTGGTGACGCAGGCGGAGTGCGTGGACGGTGAGCTGACAGAGCCGACGGTCACGTTGCCGGAGAATGGTCACGGGATCAGCTACGAGCTGTTCGAGTCCGAGTCCGAACCCACCCATCAGGTGGTTGCGGGCATCGCCTGGAGCTACAAGTGGGCGGACGAAGAGGACTTCCCTGACGGTTGGACCTCGAACGGTGTGGACGCCGCGTGGTACGACGTGAAGTTCGACGACGTGTCGTGCGAGCCCGGAGCCGAACAGCCGAGGCAGCCCGAGGAGCTGGCGGCCACCGGTCCGTCGGACGCGGCGGTTCTCGGCGGGGCCGCCCTCCTCACCGTCGCGGCCGGTGTCTCGCTGATCGTCGCGCGACGCCGCGTGACGGGTCGCTGAACCGAACCGCAGGGCCGGCCCGACCGCAGGCCCTGCACGCACGGATGCGCCCGGTGATCCGTCGAACGGATCACCGGGCGCAGCTATGT